>DATEVP010000536.1:0-3881 GCA_035258465.1 Hyphomicrobiaceae bacterium | reverse complement strand
CGTCGTGTCGGAGACGCGCCTTAGGCACGAGGGGGAGGGGAATCCTTCCCCGCCCTCTCCTCGGCCTTGATGCGCTCCCAGAAGCCGGGCGCGGCGCCGGCGGCGCGCTCCGCCTCGGTGCCGAACACGTGCGGATGGCGCCGGATCATCTTGGCCGTGATGGCGTCGACCACGTCGGCGAAGGCAAACGCGCCTTCCTCCTCGGCCATCCGCGCGTGATACACGACCTGCAGCAGCAGATCGCCCAGCTCCTCCTCGAGCGCCCCCATGTCCTTGCGCTCGATCGCGTCCGCCACCTCGTAGGCTTCCTCGATGGTGTAGGGCGCAATCGTCCTGAAAGTCTGCTCCAGGTCCCACGGACAGCCGCTGCCGGGCGTCCGCAGCGCCGCCATGACGGCGAGGAGATCGGCTATGGACTTGCGCGTCTCGGAGGTCATATCGCCCCGTCAAACCCCATATTCATGGTGAGCCCGGTCTGATAGCACGAAACGAGGGGGGAGAGGATTGCTTCGCGGAAGCCCGATGCTGCGCGTTACCGACACGATTTCGCTCGATCCCGCCGAATTGGAGGAGGTGTTCGTGCGCGCGTCCGGCCCCGGCGGGCAGAACGTCAACAAGGTGTCGACGTCGGTGCAGCTCAAATTCGATGCGCGCCGGTCCCCTTCCTTGCCCGAGGCGGTGCGCGAGCGGCTGCAACGGCTTGCGGGGCGGCGGCTCACCAGCGACGGGGTGATCGTCATCACCGCCAGCCGCTTCCGCAGCCAGGCCCGCAATCGCCAGGACGCCCGCGACCGGCTGGTGGCGCTGATCCGGGAGGCGGCGACGCCGGCCAAGCCACGGCGCGCGACCAAGCCGACGTACGCGTCGAAAGTGCGCAGGGCCGAGGGCAAGCGCCGCCGCTCCAGGCTCAAGTCGCTGCGCCAAACGACAGGCTGGGAGGATTAGCGGCCTCAGCGGCCCGAGGGGTACCCCAACCCGGCGAGGCCGCGCAACAGCCGAGGAGCAAGGGCGCTGCGATCAGACCGCGATCTCGCTCGACTGCTCGAAGGCGAAGCCTTCATCCGCCCAGCCGGTCATGCCGCCCAGCATCACCTTCGCTGGCCGGCCGAGCCTGGCGAGCTTCAGGGCCGCCTTGTCGGCACCGTTGCAGTGGGGACCGGCGCAGTAGACCACGAACACCGTGTCGTGCGGCCAGGCCATCATGCGCTCCGCCGTGATGTCGGCGTGCGGCAGGCTGGCGGCGCCAGGCACGTGCGCCTTGGCGAAGGCTGAGCGCCCGCGCACGTCGAGCAGGACGAAATCGATCGCCCCGCTCTTCAGCGCCACCTGCACGTCCGAGCAATCGGTTTCGAGCGCCAGCTTGCGGCCGAAGTGCTGCGCGGCTTCGGAGGGGGGAGCGGGAGGAATGGCAGTCACAAGGCTCGGCATCTCGCGCCTCCTTCGTTCAAGATCGCCATGCGCCTGAAGCCGGCATTTGACGGCAAAGGGCCCATAGGCGACAAGTGGCGCGATTGCCAATGAGCGTCAAGATCATGCCAAAGCGCAACAGCCGTGCCGCGCCCTCTCCGAACCGCCTGGTGGTTGCCCTCGCCTACGACGGCTTGTGCACCTTCGAGTTCGGCGTCGCCGTGGAGATCTTTGGCCTTCCCCGCCCGGAGATGGGCCCCGACTGGTATCGGTTTGCCGTCGCGGGCATCGAGCCCGGCCCGCTCCGCGCTGGCGGCGGCATTCGAATTGCCGTCGACGGCGGTCTCTCCCTCCTCGACCGCGCCGGCACGATCATCGTTCCGGGTTGGCGCGGCGCGGACAGTCCCGTCCCCCGGCCGCTGTGCAAGGCCTTGCGGCGCGCACATGATCGCGGGGCGCGCCTGATGTCGTTCTGCTCCGGCGTGTTCGTGCTCGCCGCGACTGGGCTGCTCGACGGGCGGCGAGCCGCCACGCACTGGCGCTACGCCGAGCGGTTGGCGCTGGCCTACCCCCGCATCTCGGTGGTGCCCGACGTTCTCTACGTCGACGAGGGGAGCCTGCTCACGGCAGCAGGCAGCGCCGCGGGCATCGATCTCAGCCTCCATCTCATCCGTCGCGATTGGGGAGCGGCTGCGGCCAACAGCGTGGCGCGGCGCCTGGTGGTGCCCGCGCACCGCGATGGCGGTCAGGCTCAGTTCATCGAGGCGCCCGTGCCGGAAGCGCGCGAGGGCGGCCGCATCGGCCGGGTGCTGGAGGCCATCCGCGCGAAGCCGGCGCAACAGGCGACGATTGCCGCCCTGGCGCGGCAAGCCGGCATGAGCCGCCGAACGTTCCTGCGCCGTTTCAAAGCCAGCACCGGGACCACGCCCGGCGTGTGGCTGACGACGGCGCGCATCGCGCGGGCCCGCGATCTCCTTGCTTTTTCGCCCTGCGCAATCGAGGAGATCGCGACGCAGGCCGGGTTTGGCTCGGCGGCAACGCTGCGGCACCACTTCCGCAAGCACATGAAGCTGAGCCCCTCCGACTACCGGCGCCGCTTCGGACCGACGGCCTAGCCGGGGAAGGAAATCCGGACCAACTTTTATTCGCATAATGTATATTATGGAAAATAACTTAGAATTAAGAGGGCTTAACAGAAGGCTAATCGGACCAATCAGGGCACCTGTCACGGTTCTGCTCAGCGCTCCGCCTTCTCGTAGTTGTCGGCGACCAGGCGGTCGAGCAGCCGCACGCCCCAGCCGGAGCCCCAACTCTGATTGATGTCGTTCCGCACCGAGTCCATCGCCGTGCCGGCGATGTCGATGTGCGCCCAGGCCGTGTCCTTGATGAAGCGCTGCAGGAACTGCGCGCCGGTGATGGCGCCGGCGTGGCGGCCGCCGATGTTCTTCACGTCGGCATTCTTGCTGTCGATCAGCTTGTCGTAAGGCTTGGCGAGCGGCATGCGCCACACCTTCTCGCCGGTTGCCTCGCCGGCTGCCGAAAGCTCGCCCGCCAGCTTATCGTCGTTGCTGAAGAGGCCGGCGTATTCCTTGCCGAGCGCGACGATGATGGCGCCGGTCAGCGTCGCCAGGTCGACGATGAAGCGCGGCTTGAAGCGCTGCTGGGCGTACCAGAGCACGTCGGCCAGCACGAGCCGGCCTTCTGCGTCCGTGTTGAGCACCTCTATCGTCTGCCCCGACATGCTGGTGATGATGTCGCCGGGGCGCTGCGCCTTGCCCGAGGGCATGTTCTCCGTGAGGCCGACGAGGCCCACCGCATTGACCGCCGCCTTGCGCGACGCGAGCGCCAGCATGAGTCCGGCGACGCACGCCGCGCCACCCATGTCGCCTTTCATGTCCTCCATGCCGCCAGCGGGCTTCATGGAAATGCCGCCGGTGTCGAAGCACACGCCCTTGCCGACGAAGCACAGCGTCTTGCTGCGCTTGGATTTGGCTCCGTGCCACTGCAGCACGACGACGCGCGAGGGCCGCTCGCTGCCCTGGCCCACCGCCAACAGCGCGCCCATCTTCAGGGCCTCGATCTGGTCCTCGTCCAGCACCTCGACCTCGAGGCCGGCACGCGAGAGATCGCGCATGCGCTCGGCAAACTCGACCGGCCCCAGCATGTTGGCCGGCTCGTTGACGAGGTCGCGGGCGAGGCTGACGCCCTCGGCAACGGCCTTGCGGGCCGCGAAGGCCTTGGCGGCGGCATCCGGCTTGGCGCAGAGCACGACGAGCTTGCGCAAGCCTTCGGGCGGCTCCTCCTCGCCGTCGTTCTCGGCCTTGCGTGAGCGGTATTTCTTGAAGGCATAGCTGCGCAGGAGGGCACCGAGGGCAAGATCGGCCGCAAACACCTCGGCGCTCGCCTCGCCAGGGTCGGCGGGATCGGCCAGGATGGTGGCGGTCTCGCCCTTGCGCGCGCTGATCTGCGCGAAG
>DATEVP010000535.1:0-2329 GCA_035258465.1 Hyphomicrobiaceae bacterium | reverse complement strand
TAGATGTGGAACAGCGGCAGCACGCAGATGACCTTGTCCTCGCCGGGCATGGAGATCCGCTGCGGGTCGGACCAGAGCTTGTAGATCGAGCAGGCCGCGGAGAGGTTGCCGTGCGTGAGCATGGCGCCCTTGGGCTTGCCGGTGGTGCCGCCGGTGTACTGCAGCAGCGCGATGTCATCGACCGCCACCTTGGGCCATTGCCGCGGCAGCTTCGCCGCGCCCTCCGCGCGCAGCTTTTCGAGCCGCAGAACCGGCGCATCGTCCGCGATCGGCGCGGTGGGGATGTTCGACGGCCCGAACGCGCGGTCATCGCCGACGATCAGGTGGTCCAGGAGGCCGTCGGCTTTGAGCTTCTGCGCCAGCAGCCCCATGAAGCCGATGTTGGTCGTGACCAGGATGCGCGCGCCGGAATCCCTGAGCTTGAAGGCGAGCTCGCGCTCGGCATCGAGCGGGGAGAGATGCACCACGCGCGCGCCGCATTTCAGCACGGCGAAGAAGACGAAGGGATGGTAGGGCGTGTTCGGCAGGTAGATGGCAACCGCCGTGCCCGGTTTCACGCCGAGGTCCATCAGGCCCGACGCGACCGCGTCGACGGCGGCGCGCAGCTCGGCGTAGGACGTCTGCCGGTCGCGATATTCGAGCGCCGGCTTGGCCGCCCATTTGTCGGTGAAGGTATCGAACAGCGCCGGCAGGCTCGCCATCTCGATTGGAGCATCCCACCGCACGCCGGCGGGATAGCTCTTCTCCCAGGGGTGCCGCTCTCCCATCGTCCAGCCTTGTTGTTGATGCTTGCGAACAGGCACTATGATGCGCCGAACCTAGGCGCGGACCGCGGCCTTGGCAACAAGCTGTCGTATAGGGCAGGGAGGGACTGAAGCGCCCATGCAGAACCCGTTCGACCTCACCGGCCAGGTCGCCGTCATCACCGGCTCCAGCCGCGGCATCGGCCGCTCGGCGGGAGAGATCATGGCCTCGCTCGGCGCCAAGGTCGTGATCTCGAGCCGCAAGGCCGACGCCTGCGAGGCGGTCGCCGCGGCCATCAAGAAAAACGGCGGCGAGGCCATCGTCATCCCCTGCAATATCTCCCGCAAGGAAGAGGTCGAGGCGCTCGTCAAGGGCACGCTTGCGCAGTGGGGCAGGATCGACACGCTGGTGTGCAACGCCGCCGTCAACCCCTACTTCGGGCCGCTGGCGAACATTCCCGACGAGGCGTTCGACAAGATCATGAGCTCGAACATCAAGAGCAACCTGTGGCTCTGCAATCTGGCCATCCCGTCCATGGCCGGGAAGGGCGGCGGCAGCGTCGTCATCGTCTCCTCGATCGGCGGCCTGCGCGGCAGCGCCATGCTGGGCGCCTACGGCATCTCCAAGGCCGCCGACTTCCAGCTCGCGCGCAGCCTGGCCGTGGAGTGGGGGCCGAAGAACGTGCGCGTCAATTGCGTGGCGCCCGGCCTGGTCAAGACCGACTTCGCCCGCGCGCTATGGGAGGACGAGAAGAACCTCGAGCCCCGCCTGGCCACGACCCCGCTCCGGCGCATCGGCGAGCCGGACGAGATCGGCGGCATCGTCGCCTTCCTGGCGTCGCGATCGGCGTCCTTCATCACCGGCACCGTCATCGTCGCCGACGGCGGCGTGACGATTGCTTAGGGTGCGCGATCCCGCCGAATTCATCCGGAGCAACACCACGCTGATGCCGGTGCCGCTGGTGCCGGAGATACGCCTCCATCTCGCCGAGGAGTCGCTGCCGATCTGGCAGAAGACCGAGGAGGAGCTGGGCGTCATGAATGTGCCGCCGCCCTACTGGGCCTTCGCCTGGGCCGGCGGGCAGGCCTTGGCGCGCTATCTCCTGGACCACCCCGCCGTGGTCGCCGGGCGGCGGGTCATCGATCTCGGCTCGGGCAGCGGGCTGACGGCGATCGCGGCCAGGAAGGCGGGTGCCGCGCATGTGCTGGCCACCGACATCGAAGCGTATGCGCTGGCGGCCATCGGCCTCAACGGGGCGGCGAACGGCATGACCGTCGAAGTCTCGCAACAGGACCCTCTCGCCGCCCCGCCCGGCGCATTCGACGTCGTGCTGGCCGGCGATATGTTCTACGAGCGGCCATTGGCCGAGCGCGTGCTGGCTTTCCTGGATGCCGCCGCCAAGAGCGGCGCGCATGTGCTGGTGGGCGATCCCGGCCGCAACTACTTCCCCAAGGACCGCTTCCGGCAGGTTGCCGCCTATTCCGTGCCGGTCACGCGCGAGCTGGAAGACGCCGAGATCAAGCGCACCGCCGTGTGGGAGCTCGTCCCCCTCTCCCCGCGCATCGCCGACGCTTCCGCGTCCGCC
>DATEVP010000534.1:0-3901 GCA_035258465.1 Hyphomicrobiaceae bacterium | reverse complement strand
GTAGCGGCTCACCGAGGCGCCGAGAAAGAGCAGATCGTCGAAATGCGGCACGCGCCGCTTGGCGCCGAAGCCGCGGATGTCGTAGATGCCGGTCGCGGCGGCGCGGCGGATCTCCGAGAGCGAGAACTCGTCGAAGGTGGCCGAGGCGCGGGGGGTGGTCCTAGGCGTCCAATCCATCAATAGGCCCCCGCATTGTCCACGTGGAAACTGTAGAGCTGGCGCGCCGAGCCGTAGCGCCTGAATTCCGATGGGTCGATCGCGCCGTCGAACCCGGCCCGCCCAAGCATCTCGTGCAGGGCCTTCTTATGCTCGTCCCGCATCTTCTTCTCGATGCAGTCGGCGCCGAGGCTCTTGACCTCACCGCGGACGAACAGGCGCGCCTCATAGATCGAATCGCCGAGCGAATCGCCCGCGTCGCCGAACACCACGAGGTTGCCGGCCTGGGCCATGAAGGCGCTCATATGCCCGACGGAGCCCTTCACCACGATGTCGATGCCTTTCATGGAAATGCCGCAGCGCGAGGAGGCATTGCCGTCGATGCGCAAGAGGCCGCCGCGGCCGGTGGCGCCTGCCGACTGGCTGGCGTCGCCCGAAACATGGACGAAGCCCGACATCATGTTCTCGGCGACGCCGACGCCGGCGCTGCCATGGATCAGCACGGTGGCGTGCTTGTTCATGCCGGCGCAGTAATAGCCGACCGGTCCGTTGATCTCGACGGTGATCGGGACGTTCAACCCGGCGGCGATGGCGTGGCGGCCGGCGGGGCGGTCGACGATCCAGTGCCGCTCATTGGTATCGGGGTGGAGGCGGTGAAGCGCCGCGTTCAGCTCCCTGAGCGGGGTTGAGCCGAGATCGATTTCCGGCACGGTTAGCGCTCCCAGAAATAGACCGTGGCGGGCTCAGGCTCCCAAATGCGCGCGTTCTCGATACCAGGCAGGCCGGCAAGCGCGCGATATTCGGAGCCGAAGGCGACATAGCGATCCGTCTCGGCCATGACCGCAGGCTTGCAGGCGATGCCGTCGCGCAGCACGCCGAAGCCGTTCTCGGTGCCGACCACGAACGTGTAGAAGCCGTCGAGATCGTCGAGGCTCACTTTGAGCGCGTCGCCGAGCGACAGGCCCTCGCGCATCTTCCAGCTGAGATAGCCTGCGGCGACCTCGGTGTCGTTCTCGGTCTCGAAGGCGAACCCCTCGCGCTTCAGCACCCGGCGGAGATTGTTGTGGTTCGAGAGCGAGCCGTTATGCACGAGGCACTGATCTCTGCCGGTGGAATAAGGATGCGCACCGTCAGTGGTCACTGCCGACTCCGTCGCCATGCGGGTATGCCCGATGGCGTGCGTGCCGTGCATGGCGGCAAGGTCGAAGCGCTCGGTTACGTTCTCGGGCCGCCCGACCTCCTTGTAGATCTCCATCCGCCGCCCGCGTCCGACCAGTTCGATGTCGGGCATCTCGCGCGCAAGCCACTCCGTGAGCCTGGGCAGCGATCCGTCATCGACGCCGATCACGGCGTGGGTATCGTGCAGCATGATATTGGCGCCACTGAAGGCGCGACCGATCCTTTCGGCGGTCTCCTTCATGGAAGCTGCCGACTTGCCGCGGAGCGTCAGCTTGGTCTCGCCGCTCCTTCCCTCGCCATAGACGGCGAAGCCCGCGCTGTCAGGCCCGCGGTCCGACAGTGTGGCGAGCATGCCGGCGGTGAGCCGGCCGAGCTCGGGTTCGAGTGAGGGGTCTTTGATGAACAGTCCGACGATGCCGCACATGCGCCAAAAGCTCCGGTTAATGCGGCCTGCACCATGGCTCGGGGAAAGGGCGCACGTCAACCCACATGAAATAAAGTTTCCTGTGGGGAAATCTCAGCTGCGTGGGTAGATGATGATCGAGAGATAGGTCATGGGCCGCTCGAGTAGCTCCTCGGGCCCGTGCGGCGCGCCGGCGTCGAAGAACAGCGCGTCTCCCGCCGACATTGGATAAAGCTTGTCGGCGTGGCGGTAAATCACTTTCCCCGACAGCATATAGATGAACTCGACGCCGTCGTGCTGGAACAGCACATAAGGCTCGGCGTCCTCGCTGAGCGTGATGAGGTAAGGTTCGACCACGATGTCGCCGGAGAGCGAATGTCCGAGCAGCTCGTAGCGGTGGCCCGACTTCGTTCCCCGCCGTTCGATCAAGACGCCTTGGCCGGCGCGCACATAGGAACAATCGCGGCGCTCCTCGAAATCGGCGAAGAAGCTCGTCATCGGCACGTTGAGCGCGCGGGCGAGCGCCTTCAAGGTCGAGAGCGAGGGCGAGGTGCCGCCATTCTCGATCTTCGACAGCATGCCCGGCGAAAGCCCGGCTTCCGCCGCAAGCTCGGTGGCGGTGAGCTGAAGGCGCTGGCGGAGCAGCTTCACTCTGCGGCCGATCGAGACTTCGAGCTGCAGCTCGCCGGTGGTCGGCGCGTTCGACCCCGTGGCGTAGGCCTGGCCTTCATCGTGCGCCCCGCCATTGCCAGGCGCCGGACGCTTGGAGGCCCCGCGGCGCCGCGCATGGGTCCGCGCCTTCAGCAGCTTGGAAGAAAGCCTCGTGGTCGCCATCCCGCCTCCTTGTTCAGCGGTTCTCGCCTGGATGGCGGTGAACCTAGCATGATCGGGCGAAGCTCGACCACGCTCGCCTTACCCGCTTATCCGCGTGCGGCTCGGCGGCTCGCCGAACGCCCGGGCATAGGCGCGGGCGAACTGGCTCGCCGAGGCGAAGCCGGTGGCAAGCGCCACATCGAGCACGGGGAGCGTGGTCTCGCGTAAGAGCTGGCGCGACCGCTCAAATCTCAGCCAGCGATAATGCTTGTGAATGCCGTGGCCGATATGGCGGTGGAACAGCCGCTCGAGCTGCCTGAGCGAAATACCGGCCTGACGCGCCAGGGCCGCGCGCGGCTGTGGCGTCTCGATGCTCGTCTCCATGGCGCGCAGCGCGAAGAGCAGCTTCTCGTCGGCCACGCCAAGCCGGTAGCGCAGATCCATGCGCTGGGGTCCGAAGCCCTCGCGGATATGGGTGTGCAGGAACCAGTCGCCAACGGCAGCCGCGAGCTGGCGCCCGTGATCGCGCTCGATGATGGCGACCATCATGTCGAGCGCCGAGATGCCGCCCGAGCAGGTGATCCTGTTGCCGTCGATCTCGAACAGAGACGGCACCACGGCGACATCGGGAAAGGCCTCGCGGAAGGCCGGCAAATGCTCCCAATGGAGCGTGGCCCGGCGCTCATCGAGCAGACCTGCCTTGGCGAGGACATAAGGTCCCCCCGAGATGCCGCCGATGGTGACGCCTTTGCGGGCAAGCCGCCTAAGCCAGGCGAATACGGTCCGGTCGTCGAAGATCGCCGGATTGCCGCCGGCGCAGACGAAGACCATGTCGGCCTCGCGCTCGGTGCTGGTGCCGCAATCGGGGATGATGGCGACGCCGTTCGACGCCAAGACCGGCTTGCCGCCGGGGGCTGCGTGCCACCAGCGGTAAAGCTCCTGGCCTGAGAGAAGGTTTGCCGCGCGCAACGGCTCGATTGCCGCGGCGTAGGACATCAGCGCGAAACCCGGCACGAGCAGAAAGCCCACGGTCTGCGGGGCTCCTGGCGCCAGGGGATGAGAGACCTTGGCTCCCGCGCGCTCCGAGGCTTGCCTTCTCTGCATGTCGCAAAATGTCAAGCAAGCGGCGTGAAATGTCAATCGAGGCTGGCGCGGCGGCGCAAGATGGTCACCATGCGCTATTCACTCGCGAGCCTGCTCGCCAATGCGGTCACCGGCAACCGCTACTGGAAGCCGATCTGGCGCGAGCCCGAGCCCAAGCCCTCTTACGACGTGGTGATCGTCGGCGGCGGCGGGCATGGGCTCGCCACCGCGCATTATCTCGCCAAGGAGCACGGCATCACCAATGTC
>DATEVP010000533.1:0-11284 GCA_035258465.1 Hyphomicrobiaceae bacterium | reverse complement strand
CGGCCGGCCAAGCCAGGTTGATCGGACTACGACCCCCGGTTCGTAGGCTGAGACGGACACCCTGCAGACGGCACCCGCCCCGTGACCCGAGGCAAGGCCGATCATGCCACGCCCGAAACGCGCGGGGATAAGTGCGATCCTGGTGAATCGCCGAGCGCCATCCGATGTCGGATGAATGAGCGAGGCGGGCGGCCGGCAGCGGCTACCGGTTGGTGAGCTTCAGCTCGATGCGGCGGTTGCGGCGCAGGATCTCTTCGCTCGCGCCATCCTCGAGCGGCTGGAACTCGCCGTAGCCGGCGGCCACCAGCCGCTTCGCCGGGACGCCGCGGCTGATCAGGTACTTCACCACGGACGTCGCGCGTGCGCTCGACAGTTCCCAGTTGGAGGGGAACTGCACGCTGGCGATGGGCCTGACGTCGGTGTGACCGTCGACCTGCAGCGCCCAGTCGATCTCCCGCGGGATGCTGCGCTCCAACTCGACGATCGCCTGCGCCAGCTGGTCGATGGCAGCGAGGCCTTCCACGGTCATGTTCGCCTGGCCGGAGGGAAACAGCACCTCGGACTGGAACACGAAGCGGTCGCCCACCACGCGGATGTCCTTGCGGTCCCTCAAGAGCTCGCGCAGCCGGCCGAAGAAGTCGGAGCGATAGCGCTGCAGCTCCTGCACCTGGCGCGCCAGCACGACATTGAGGCGGGCGCCGAGATCGGAAATGCGCGCCTGACTCTCCTTGTCCTTGGCTTCCGCCGCCTGCAGCACCTCGTTGAGCGCCGCAATCTGCCGGCGCAGCGCCAGGAGCTGCTGATTGAGAAGGTCGACCTTGGCCATCGCCTCGTTCGTCATCAATGACTTGTCTTCGAGCTCCTTGGCGAGCGCGGAAATGCGCGCGTCCTTCTCGCCGCCGATCCCGGCCAAGCCGGTAAGCCGCTCATTGTCGCTCCGCAGGGTCGCGAGCGAGGCTTGCAGGGCGGAGAGCTCGTCCTCGACCGATTTGCCCTTGCTCTTTTCCAGGCTGAGCAGGTTGGTGAGCTCGCTGATCTGGCGCGTGAGGCGCCGCAAGGCGGTATCCTTGCCGCTCACCTCCTGGCTCACGTAGTACTGCGCCACCATGAACAGGGACATCAGGAACGTGACGACGAGCAGCAGCGTGGAAAGCACGTCGACGTAGCCGGGCCAGAATTCCCCGTAAGTTGTCGACCGACGCCCGCGCGCATACGCCATGGCTCAGCCCTTGCGTCCGACGTTGGCGGCCAGGTCCTTCAGCACGGATGCGACCTCCGATTGCTGCGCGGCCTGCTCGTCCACCCACTCGCGCACCACCTTCTGCTCGGCGCGCATCTGGCGCACCAGCTGGTCGACGCCCTTGGCGAGATCCTTCACGGCCTCCTCCGCCGGGGCGCTGCCCGCTTCGAGGCGTGGCACCGCGGTAAGCCGGTCATTGAGCTCGGCAACGGCGCGGTGCATGTCATGGATGGCGGCATAGAGCTGACGGCCGCCATAGTCGGCGCCGGACCCGCCCGAGGCAAGATCGGTAATCCCGGACAGCCATTCCTCGAGCTGATTGTAGAACCGGCCGTGCGCATGGCTTGCCTGCAGCTCGAGGAAGCCGAGCACCAGCGAGCCGCCGAGACCCAGGAGCGAGGACGAGAACGCCGTGCCCATGCCGCGCAGGGGCGCCGCCAGGCCGGTCTTCAGCTCATCGAACGCCGTGACACTGTCGCCACCCTTGGGATCGAGGGATGAGATCGCCTTGCCCACCGACTGGATCGTGTCGAGCAGTCCCCAGAAGGTGCCGAGGAGGCCCAGGAAAACCAGCAGCCCAACCAAGTAGCGTCCGGTGTCGCGCGCCTCGTCGAGCCGTGCGCCGATCGAATCCAGGATGGAGCGCATGGAGGTTGCCGACAGCGACAGCGAGCCGGTGCGGTCGCGCAGCATCGTCGCCATCGGGGCCAGCAGCACAGGCCGGTGGGAGATGGCCAAGCCCGGGTCGGCAATGCGGAAGGCGTTGACCCAGCGGATTTCGGGGTAAAGGCGCAAGACCTGCTGAAAGGCGTAGAGAACACCGGCCGCGAGCACGAGGCAGATGAGGAAGTTGAGCCCCGGGTTGTTCATCATGGCGTCCCAGAGCTGGCGCTGCAGCACGGCGACGAGAAGGCCGACCAGCACCAGGAACACGAACATGCGCCACAGGTACATGCCGGGCGTCGACAAGGTCCGGTGCAGGGATGGTTTGGATCGGTCCAGCGATCTCGATCTTGCCATGAGCCGTTCTCCGCCACGTTCTGGGCGACATTAGCCAAAGACGGTGGCACCATAAATCGGCAACTTAATGCCTTATTTCAGGCTGCAACGCGCCGGCGACCGTCTCGGGGCCAATGGCGCTACTGGGCGGCGGGCTCGCCGCGGCACTCCTCCAGCATGGCGACAAGGGCCTTCTGCACCGTAGGATTGCCTGCAACGATGCTGCCGGTTTCAAACATGCGCTGGCCGCCTTCGGCATCGGTAACCGCACCGCCGGCCTCGCGCACCAGCAGCAGACCCGCCGCCATGTCCCAGGCCCCGAGGTTGTGCTCTACATAGCCGTCAAATCGCCCGGCTGCCACCCAGGCAAGATCGATGGTAGCTGACCCGGTGCGCCGCAGGCCGCCCACGCGCCGCATTAGAGCCTTGCATTCGCTCAAGAAACGCTCATGGCCCTGCCGGCCATGGTGCGGGACGCCGATGGCGATGACACTATCGGCCAGCGTCTTCCTTGCCGCCACGCGCAGCCGCCGGTTGTTGACGAAGGCGCCCTGACCCTTCTCCGCCGTATGCAGCTCGTCCAGCACCGGGTTGTAGACGAGGGCGGCAACCATTTCCCCCTCGCGCTCGAGGCCGATGGCGACCGAGAACAGGGGGATGCCGTGCAGGAAGTTGGTGGTGCCGTCGAGCGGGTCGACGATCCAGCGGTGGCTCTTGTCGGGCCCCTCCACCGAGCCGCGCTCCTCCATCAGGAAACCGTAGCCGGGCCGGACCCTGGAAAGCTCGCGGTAGAGGGTTTCCTCGGAGCGGTGGTCGGCGGCGGTGACGAAGTTGCCGGGCCCCTTCACCGACACCTGCAACTGCTCGACCTCGCCGAAATCGCGCGTCAGCCCCCGGCCCGCCTTGCGCGCGGCGCCGATCATCACGTTCATGAGGGCAGAGGCTGGCATTGGGTCTTCGGGCGCTTCGCGGGATCGTGCAGTGACGGCCCGACCTAGCGTAGGGGGTGGGCCGTGACAAGCTTTGACTTGCCCCGGCGCCACCCCTGACAGCGTCTAGCGCGCGTCCGTCCGCCGCTACGCCCGCTTCCGGGGCCGGCGCGGGGCAGCGGCCTTTTTCACCCCGGCTCCGGACCGGGCCAGGAGCGCGGCAATGTCGTCGTGGGCCAATGCTCGGCGCCCCAAGAGCGCGGCGACGACGGCGCGCACCTGCAACTTGCGCTCTCTCATCAGATCCAGGCCTCGTGCGTACGCGGCATCGAGCATCTGGCGGGCTTCTTTCTTCAGCGCGTGATCGGCTGCAACGATCTGCTCCCATATCGGGCGCTTGGACGAGGAGAGCCCCCACTGAGCCACTGCGGAGATGGCCAGGCGAGTGGCGACGGCCAAGTCGCAGTCGTCGGAACCGCCAGCGCCCGCCGTGACCTCTCCGAGCAAGACGTCCTCAGCCGCTCGGCCGGCCAGGGCGACCGCTATCCGGTCTTCAACCACCTTGCGCGTCACGGCCTTGAGCTGCGGATCGAAAAATGTCGCGGCTGCGCCCTTGCCCAGATGGAATAGGGAAACGCTGACGTTGCGGGACACCTCGAAGGCGATTGCGGCGGTCGCGTGGCCAGCCTCGTGAACAGCAATGCATTCCAGCAGGTCATGCGGAAGATCATCGACTTTCTCACCGAGGACCGCGAGAAGGTCCCCCGTCAGCAGGGCACGTTTGAACCTGCGTGCGCGCCGGCGGGCGCGGCGGACGAGCTGCTCGATATCGGCGCCCGTCATGCCGATGGTGGCCACCGAGAGGTCGCCAAGATCGGCATTCGGCAGGTCAGCCCTAAGATGGAAGCGGATTATGCCTTTCAAGCTTTCTTGATCCGCCGGGGAGATCTCAATCTCTCGGTCGAGGCGGCCCGGGCGCAGAAGGGCAGCGTCGATGCGATCGGGATAGTTGGAGGCGGCGATGACGATGATGCCCTCGCGCGGGCGCGACCCGTGCAGCTCCTCGTTGAGGGCCGTGATGATCCCGGTGTACCAGCTCAGGTTTTGCCCCGACGTTTGCCTCGAGCTTACCGCCTCGATTTCGTCGATGAAGACGATGCACGGCGCAAGACATCGGGCGATTTCGAAGGTCTCGTGCATTGCCGCAAGGACATCGCCCATGTGGCCGCTCTTGCTTCGCTGCCATTGAGCATACGAGGTGACGATTAGTGGCAGCCGGCAGGATGCCGCGACCGCCTTGGCGAAGATGGTCTTGCCCGTGCCGGGTGGCCCGCGGAGCAAGGCGCCTGGATTCATCTCCGACCAGGTAATGTTTCCCGCGAGGTAGTCGGCCAGATCCTGCTCGAGTTCTTCGGCCCAAATCCTTGCCTCGCCCATTCCGAAGAGTTCGTCTACCCGCGGGCCATCCGGAATGAGTTCGCTGCGATTTGGTAGTCGAGTGAGGTCGGTACGATTCGACATTGTGTTGCCCCCTTGACGAGCGCAGCCGTCGGCCGTCGCCCCAGGGCGAGCCAACGCGCGCGCGTCTACTGCGATATGATTCGGTGCCCGCTCTTGCAGGCGCGGCTTTGCGGCCTTATTGAGCGGAAATACCGCAGCGTCCTTCCGAGACGCTTCTCTCGCTGGCGGCTTTGGGTCCTCGCTGCGCGGCGATTGGCGCGCCGAGGTTGACCGTGCGAATGGCGGAATGCTCGCGTGTCATGGCTACCTTTCTCCCTCTACGCAAAACTATGGGGTAGGGCCGCGTCGCGAGGCTGCTCGCACATTCGGAACGGATCGCGCCCCGCGACGCCATCGTTCCATATGCAATTCAAAGCCCCTTACGGGCATTGTCGCAAGCCCGTTATGCTCTGGAACGCGCGAATGATTGCGGCCCGTGGCAGAGAAGCAACCATCTGGGATATATGAACTTTTTTTCATTTGGCACGCCCAATTATTGCCCCATTCTCAGTCGTCGGCAGAATGCCTGGGCACGTCTATGGGATTCGTCCCACACAATCGTGTCTTTGCTTTGTGGTTCCGCTCCCACTGATATCAAGCGTATGCTTTTGGTCGCATTTCGCGAGGCACTTCCGATGGAAGCAGGCGCAGGCCTCTTAGACAGCATCTCCGAGTTTTGTCGCCGCGCCGGCATGGCGGAGTCGACGTTCGGCCGCCGTGCCGTCAACGACGGCAAGTTCGTCGCGCGGCTGCGGGACGGGGCGCGCATCACGCCTGAGACGCTCGAGCGGGTGAGTGCCTTCCTGACGACACAGGGCGTCGAGGCGCCGGTCGCTCCCCGGGAGCTCATGCGCCTGTTGCGCGTGACGGCGCCGGCGGCGCGCGCGGCGCCTGCAAGCGGGGAGGGCGCTCCTTCCCGCAACTTCCGCTTCTTCGACAACCGCCAGAAGTACCTCCTGTTCGTCAACACCTGCAGTGAGAAGGAGGTGGTGGCGCGCCGTGTCGACATGGAGCTGGCGCATCTGCATCCCGAGCCGCCGGCGGTGCGCGTGTTCGACGCCGGCATCGGCGACGGCACGGTGCTGACCCGCGTCATGCGCGAGATGCATCGCCGCTTTCCCACCCTGCCGTTCTACTTCGTCGGCAAGGAGATCAGTCTCGAGGACGTCCGCCTCTCCCTCGACAAGATGTCGGACCGCTTCCACGAGCACCCCGCCACCGTCCTCGTCGTCACCAACATGTACTATACCGAGGCGCCGTGGCTCACGCCAAAGGCGGTCACGGCGGCAACCTCGCTGGTGTGGCACGAGGTTGCGCTGACGGGGGGCACGGCGGCCGAGTTCAGCGAGCAGATCGCGGCGCTCGAGCCGTTCCTCGCCAAGAACTGGCAGGCTCGGCACAGCCCGAAGACCGGCAACCCGATCTACGAACGGCCCGTGGCGCTCGTCATCTATCGCGACGACTTCCGCTTCCTGCTGCACGACGTCATCCCGCGCAAGGCCCAGGCGCGCGCCGACTACGATCTCGTCATCGCCTCCCAGCCCTATCGCGCGCGCGTGCCGGTCGCCTTCAAGGCCTCCAAGGTGATCGCGCCGCTGGTGCGCGCGCTCAGGCCGGGCGGGCGGCTGCTCGGCATCCACTCTCACGGGCACGACCCGGGCCTGGAGATCGTGCGCCGGATCTGGCCCGACGAGGACCCCTTCAAGGCCGGCCGGCACGACATCCTGCGCGCCGTGCGCGCCGAGCTCGCCAAGGACGCGCGGCACTACAACTTCAACGCCTACTCCGACAGCCGCGCGGTGTTTCGCTACGACATGCACACGCTGCCCTCCGAGATCGCCGACAGCATCGGCACCTCGACGCTGTTTGCCGCCTGGAACGCCGCCGTCTACGTGGCCCAGATCGATGACGAGCGCCTGGCCGAGGTGCTGGGCGCGCGCCGCTACCTGGACGCCACGCGCGAGGTGCTGCAGGCGCACGGGCAGCTGTGGTTCCAGGACGAATCCTACGTCATCTCGCGCAAGCGAGACTGAAGGAGAGCTTGTGCCATGCCTGCCGACGCCGTGCTGACCAGCGCCGATGTACGCTCGACCGATATCGCCCGCGTGGCGGCCGAGCTCGTCGCCTGCGGCTCGCTCGAGATGGGCGCCGACACGCCCGAGGATGCACGCCGCATTGCCGAGCTGCTGCCGTCCGGCACCCCCGTCTATGTCAATCACCTGCCGCGCCGCGACCTCGCCCACAGTCTGGGCGCCTTGCTGGCACTGCGCCAAGCCGGCCTCGAGCCGGTGCCGCACATCGCCGCCCGACGCATCGCCTCCCGCGAGGAGGCGCGGCAGTTCCTCGAGCGTGCAGTCGGCACGGCGGGTGTCGCCAAGGTTCTGCTGATCGGCGGGGATATGCCGGAGCCCGCCGGGCCTTACGCCGACGGCGCGGCCTTCCTGCGCGACGGGCTGCTCGCCGCCTCGGGCATCAAGCAGGTCGGCCTGCCCGGTTATCCGGAGGGCCACCCGCGCATTCCCCCGGCTGTCCTCGCCGGTGCCTTGGACGAAAAGCTCGAGCTGGCGCGCACGCAAGGTCTCGGCGCCTATGTGGTGACGCAGTTCAGCTTCGCGCCCAACCGCATCGTCGAATACTGCGCGGCGCTTGCACGGCGGTCACCCGGCGTGTCGGTCTACGTCGGTCTACCGGGCCCCAGCAGCCCGGTAGCGCTGGTGCGCTTTGCGCAGCGCTGCGGCGTCTCGGCCTCTCTGCGCGCGCTGCAGGCGCAGGGCATGGGCGCGGTGCGGCTCATCACCCACGTCGATCCCAGCGAGCAGCTGATCGCGCTCGCGCGCCACTGCCAAAGCGGCAGCACCGGCAACGTCGTGGGCGTCCACCTCTACACCTTCGGCGGCATCGCCCGCACCGCCGCCTGGATGAACGACCGCATCACGGCCCGGCGGGGTTGATGTCAATGGCTGGCCAGAACGCCGGCCGCTTGCGTTCCCGGAAGCCGCGCCTTGGCGCGGCTATCCGGGATCTTCCCCGTTCGCGTTGAGCCGCATCGTCACCGCCTCTGCGAACAGATCGCTCCCGCACGACGGCACGCGGCAAGACCCCGGCTCTTCGCGCCATGGCGCTCCGGCCGGGGACGCAAGCCTTACGGGCAGCCGATGGGGCGTCTGCTCGTGTGCGGTGATCGGCCATCAAAAGAAATTCGGTCTCGGCTTCGTGCCGAAGGCGTGCTTTGCTCACGGAAGGCCCGCGGTTGCGCACCGGACAACCGAGCATAAGCTCATCCGCTCGATCTGGGCGGGCGTGAGCGGCGCCCGCTCCCGCGACCGCCAACTACCCCAGCTTGCCCATGGCCGCCGCCACATCGGCCATGCGGTTGGAGAAGCCCCACTCGTTGTCGTACCAGGCCAGCACCCGCACCAGGCGCCCGTCGACGATCTGCGTCTGTGTAAGGTCGAAGGTGGCGGACGCCGGGTTGTGATTGAAGTCGATCGACACCAGCGGCTCGCTCGTCACCTCCAGGATGCCCTTGAGCTGCTGCTTGGCCGCCTGCTCCATGGCCTTGTTGACCTCGTCCACGCTGGTCTCGCGCCCGGGGATGAACTTGAGGTCCACCACCGACACGTTGGGCACCGGCACGCGGATAGCGGTGCCGTCGAGCTTGCCCTTGAGCTCCGGCAGTACCAGCCCAACGGCTGAAGCGGCACCGGTCGAGGTCGGGATCATGTTGACGGCGGCGGCACGCGCGCGGCGCATGTCCTTGTGCGCCTGGTCCAGCACGTTCTGGTCGTTGGTGTAGGCGTGGATCGTGGTCATGAAGCCCGATTTGATGCCGACCAGGTCATTCAGCACCTTGGCCACCGGCGCCAGGCAGTTCGTCGTGCAGGACGCGTTCGAGACGACCTTGTGGTCGCCCTTGAGCTTGTCGTGGTTGACGCCATAAACAACGGTCAGATCGGCCCCCTTCGAGGGCGCCGACACGAGCACGCGCTTGCCCCCGGCCTCCAGGTGAGCGGCCGCCTTGTCGCGGTCGGTGAAAATCCCCGTGCATTCCATGACCACATCGATGTCGAGCGCCTTCCAGGGCAGTTTCTTCGGGTCGCGCTCGGCCAGCACCTTGATCGGCCCGGACCCGACATCGATGCTGTCGCCCTCGACCTTGATCTCGCCGGGGAAGCGGCCGTGCACGGAATCGTACTTGAGCAAATGCGCGTTGTCCTTGGCCGAGAACAGGTCGTTGATGGCGATCACCTGCAGATCCTTGCGGCCGCCCTCGACCAGTGCGCGCAGCACGTTGCGGCCGATGCGGCCGAACCCGGAGATCGCGATTCTGACTGCCATGAGATGCTCCATTCTGGCCCCGTGCGGGGTATCGACCGGTAGGGCGCGGTATCAGGCGGCCTGTGCTGCGGTAACTGCCGCACTCTGTCAATACGACAGGTGAATTGTCGTGAGCAACGCTGTGCCCGGAAAACCGTTGCATCAACAGAGCGTTTGTTGACGCTCCACATGAGGGTGCCTATCGTTCCACTCATCAGAGGGCCGCGCCGCCGGCATCGGCGACGCAAGGAAACAGCGGGTTCCCGATGGCTCGACGGCTTGCAAACAAGGCCAGGAGCAAGGCCGCTCCTGCGCGCACGCAATCACGACGTGGCAAAGCAAAACCGGAGGCTAAGGACCGCGCTGCCCAGCAGCGCTTGGCGGCGCTGGAGCGCGAGCGCGACGCCTTGCGGGCGGAGCTCGACCAGGCGGAAGAGCGCTTGCGCGTGATGCAAAAGAACCACGCCGACGTGTGCGATCGCATTGCCTGGGCGCTGGATTCGCTCCATAACATTCTTCAGGGCAAGGGGTAATCGAGGGGCGGCAGCGCGCGCTGCCGGGGGCCATGGGGCAGGTTGCGGTCACGATCAACGGCCGCACGTACACCTTGCGGTGTACGGACGGCGAGGAAGCACGGCTGATCGAGCTGGCGGGCTACGTCAAGGACCGCGCCGATGCGCTGGCCGAGGAGTTTCGGCCCGACACCGGGCTGCTGAGCGATGATCGCCTACTGCTGCTCGCCGCGATCCTGATTGCCGATGAGCTTTGGGAAGCCCGCGAGGCCCTCCCCGTGCCGGCACCGGCCTTCAACGGCGCCCATGTCAATCCGAATCTATCGTCCCCGATACCGCCCGATTTCGCCGCGCCGCGCCCAAACGGCCGCGTGGCGCGCTAGGCTCTCGTTCAGGGCAATTCAACGCGTGCGGTCCGGTGGCATTGATTTTTCACCGGCGCACTCTAAGCTTTGTTCAGCAGGGCTGCGGGGTTCGTCGCCGGCAATGCGACCCGGGGGCCTATAAGACTCGCACGGGAGCTGTCCCTGACCGGAACCGTGGTTCCGGACACACGGCGCCCACCTACACTTGTAGGGACCCAGCGGGATCGACCGCCGGCACGGCTCGCGCGGCTCTGCATGCTTTCTCGGTCTAGGACCGGGCTGTGGCCGTGCACGGCGACCACATGCGTTGGGCTCGATGGCTACGGTACCAAACTCCGATCAGGCCGTCGTCGAATCGACAAAGATTGAAGACTATCTGCTGTCTCCAACTCATCCGATCGGGCGGGCAAAGGCGCTCTTCTTCAGCCGGTTCGGATTTCGCGAGGACCGTCCTGAGGAGCTTTCGCAGGCTCTATTGATCCACGTGCGAGACCATTCGGTTGTAGACGTCGAAACGTCCACGCATGGCACCAAGTATCGGGTTGACGGGCCTCTGGCCTCGCCAGATGGTCGTAGTCCCAGTGTGAGCAGCGTCTGGATGATCCTAGACGGCGAGACCGTCCCGCGCTTTGTCACGGCATTTCCATGCTAAGATGCAGGCCATGATCAAGGAGCTTGATACCGTCATCCTCACGCGCGATCTGCCCCAGCAGAGGTTGCGCAAGGGAGACTTGGGTGCTGTCGTCCTTGTGCACAAGAACGGCGTGGCATACGAGGTCGAGTTCGTGACATTGGGGGGAGATACGCTCGCTGTAGTGACGTTGCCCGCCGACGCCGTGCGGGCCGCCACCGTCCGCGATATCCCGCACGCGCGCGAATTGGCTTGATCAGCCAACGGGCAGCGTGAGCGCCTCATCCGACATTTTCGAGACGAAAAAGGCTCTGAGGGCGCGCATGAAGGCGTGGCGCGACGGCCTCTCCGCCGCGCAGAAGGCGCAGGCTGCCGGCGCGCTCGCCAGCCACGGTCTCGCTTTTCTCCCTGCCCTCGCTCCCGGGACAGTCGTCTCCGGTTTCGCGTCGCTGCCCGACGAGCTGCGCGCCTGGCCGCTGCTGCGCCGGCTCCATCGCGAGGGCTATCCGCTTTGCCTGCCGGTGATGCAGGGCAAGGACGAGCCGCTCGTCTTCCGCGCCTGGGCGCCGGGCGATGCCATGGACAGCGCCGTGTGGGGCATCGCCGAGCCCAAGGCGGACAAGCCGGAGCTCGAGCCCGATGTCCTGCTCGTGCCGCTGCTGGCCTTCGATGCCGCCGGCTGGCGCCTGGGCTACGGCGGCGGCTTCTATGACCGCACCCTGCGCCGGCTGCGCGCGCGCAGAGCGATCGTTGCCGTGGGTCTCGCCTACGACGAGCAACGCATCGACGCC
>DATEVP010000532.1:0-2048 GCA_035258465.1 Hyphomicrobiaceae bacterium | reverse complement strand
ATGCACGCGCTCGCGAAAGGCCTGCCCCTTGGTCAGCGCCGCAGCGACGGCTTCGCGCTGGCGCGCCTCAAGCAGCTCGATCTGGCGTGCGCGCACCTCCTCCTCGCTGCCGGCGTCGACCGCCTTCACGTAGGCCTCGTTGACCCACTGGATGCGACCATCGCGGCCGCGAAACCAGGCGGCCATCGGCAGCGCATCGAGCAGCGTCCGACCAGCCAGCGTGTCGCGCACGAGCTGGCGATGCTGATCGAGGATGCGGGCGAGATCGCGTTTGCGGCCGGCGACGTCGCGCAGCCGCAGGATGGCCCGGCCGCCTGCCGCCCGGCCGTCCGCCTCGACGACGCCGCCACCCGCCGTCTTGAGCAGCAGGCTAAAGGGGTGGCCTTCGGAGAACAGCTGGTCGAGACCCTTCTTGAGCTCCTGGGCGGAGTCGAGGTCGAGCCACTTGCCGAATTTCAATAGCTCGGCGTGGCCATGCGGCAAGCCGGGGACGCCCGCCAGCGTGTGCACCATCACGCGCACGCCCTGGCCCTGTTCCCAGAACACCAGCACCTGCGGCTCCGCCTTGATGACGGTCTCGGCCGTGAGCAAATTCTTGCGCAGCTCGACGGCCTCATCGGCGGTGTCGCCTCGGTTGCCGCCTAGACGGCCCGACGCCCGATGCAGCCTAGCCGCGGCCAGCAGCGCCCCGCCCAACCCGATGCCGAGGAGCAAGATGATGCGGGTCTGTTGGGCCGATAGGGCCAGGGTGCGGTCGTCGGCAATGGCCACGACAAGCCCCGCCACGACAACGAGGCTCGCCACCAGCAGGAAAGCCAGCTCCCGCCGCGGCCTGCCAAGATTGCCGTTAGTGCCTGCCTGCCACATCACTACCGATCGAACCAGCGGCACCCGATCGGCATGACGCAAAACAATCCCCGAGGGTGCAGACGGCTCTGCCCCAATTAACGAATCATTAACCATTATGTGGAGGTTGCCGGCGCGTGGCCAGAGCACGCAAGGCACAGCGAAACCGCAGCATGCCGCGGCGCGCGCCCGGGCCTGCGCGTCCGTTGCAAAGGCTTGCCGATGCGGCATCGGATACATCGGCACGTGGGTTGATGCGGTGCCCCGCGCATGCTATTCGCGGCCGAGAACCGCGCTGGTGAGGGCCATTCGCGGGCCGCTCTTTCCAGCCTTCCTTGTCGAGCACGGGCCTCGGCAGTTCTCTCAATGTTCCGGGACGGAAGCTTTCCACGTGTCGACCGACGATCCCATGATGGCGAGCATGGCCGGCCGCTACGCAGCAGCCTTGTTCGAGCTTGCCAAGGATCAAAAGCAACTCGAGCAGGTCGAGGGTGACCTCGACTCGTTCCAGAGGATGCTGGACGACAGCGCGGACCTGCACCGCCTGGTGCGCAGCCCCGTCATCTCGGCCGAGGACCAGGCCCGGGCGCTCGGCGCCCTCCTCGACAAGGCCAAGATCGGCGGGCTCACTGCCAATTTCTTCAAGCTGATCGCCAGGAACCGGCGCCTGTTCGCCGCCGGCGACATGATCAAGGGCTTCCGCGCGCTGCTGGCCCGCCAGCGGGGCGAGGTCAACGCCGATGTCACCTCCGCGCATCCGCTCTCGGCCGATCAGTTGCGGCTGCTGTCCGACAACCTGAAGGCGCAGGTCGGCAAGAACGTCAGAATTGCCACCCGCGTCGACCCCAATCTGCTGGGCGGTCTCGTCGTCAAGGTCGGCAGCAAGATGATCGACAGCTCGCTGCGCACCAAGCTCGACAATCTCAAGGTTGCCATGAAAGGGACCGCCTGATGGATATCCGCGCCTCGGAGATCTCCTCCATTCTCAAGGAGCAGATCAAGAACTTCGGCAAGGAGGCCGAAGTCTCCGAAATCGGCCAGGTGCTGTCGGTCGGCGACGGTATCGCCCGCGTCTACGGCCTGGACAAGGTGCAGGCCGGCGAGATGGTCGAGTTCCCCGGCGGCATCCGCGGCATGGCGCTCAACCTCGAGGCCGACAACGTCGGCATCGTGATTTTCGGCGAGGATCGCAGCATCAAGGA
>DATEVP010000531.1:0-2476 GCA_035258465.1 Hyphomicrobiaceae bacterium | reverse complement strand
GCGCGGTCGGGGTAGTCGGTGATGAGGCCATCGACCTTCATGTCGATGAGTTGGGCCATGTTGTCGGCGGCATTGACCGTCCACGGGATCACCTTGAGACCGAGCGCATGCGCCTCCGCCACCTGGTCGGCGCCCAGCTCCTCGAACCAGGGGGACCAGGTGCCGCAGCCGGCCGCCTTGGCGAGCCTCGGCACCGATCCCCCATGCATGACGGGATCGAGGCCGGCGAGCCATGGCGAGGGCCGCCGGGCGGCGCCCTCGCCCTCTCCGCGCAGGGTCGACGGGCTGGTGAGACACACGGTCTCGATCTCGGGCGCCAGCCGCTTCACGAGGAGCAGCGTGCGCCAGTCGAAAGATTGCACGGTGGTGCGGGCGGCGACGCCGGCCTGGCGCACCGCATCGACGACGAGACGCGCGAACGTTTCCGGCCCCGGGGTCTGCTCGGGCTTGTCGGGCGCCAGCTTCGTCTCGAGATTGAAGCGCGGCAGCTTGCCGGAGGTCTCCGCCAGCATGAAGAGCTCGGCCAGCGTCGGGAAGCGCTGACCGTCGATCGCGCGCTGCCGGGGAAACTGCCGGGCGTACTTCGTGTCGGGCTTGAGCCGGCCGACGTCGAAGCGCTTGAGCTCGGCAAGCGTCAGGCTGTTGATCGCCGGCGCCGGCTCGGCAATCCACTGGCCGTCGGGGCCGCGTACAATGTCCAAATTGAGCATCGGATCATGCGACAGCACGAGGACGCCATCCTTGGTGACGGCAAGATCGGTCTCGAGCGTGGTGACGCCGATGGCCAGCGCCATGGCGAACGCGGCCAGCGTGTTCTCGGGCGCAAGCCCGCGCGCGCCGCGGTGGCCCTGCAGATCGAAGGCATGACCGGCCCCCGACGGGGCGAGCAGGAGCGGGCCAACCATGACAACCCTCGCGATTGTGCGCAAAGCCGGGGCCATTTCAGATACGAGCTCCTGCCGGCACAATTTCGTCCTTTCCGCAGCGTAGCACGGTCGCGTCCGGCGCGGCCGTCGGCATGGCCCAAGCTCGAGCTGAACCAGAGGTGCGCAACATGGCTGCAGCCCCGAACTCACCGCTCATTCCCCGCGCCAAGCTGTTCGGCAATCCCACGCGCGCGTTCGGCCAGATCTCGCCCGACGGGCAGTGGCTGTCGTGGCTCGCCCCCAAGGACGGCGTGCTCAACGTGTGGATCGCGCCCGCGTCCGATGTCAACGCCGCCCGCATCGTCACCGACGACCGCAAGCGGGGCATCAGGTTCTACGGCTGGGCGCTCGACCATCGCCACATCCTCTACATGCAGGACGAGGACGGCACCGAGGACTGGCACATCTACGCCGTCGACATCGAAACGCGCAACGTGCGCGACCTTTCCCCGATCGCCGGCGTGCAGGCGCGCATCCAGGAGACGAGCCTCGACTATCCCAACGTGCTGGCGCTGGCCATCAACGACCGCGACAAGTCGTGGCACGACATCTATCGCGTCGACATCGGCACGGGGAAACGCGAGCTGCTGTGGGAGAACCGCCAGGAGCTGGCAGAGGTCATCCTCGACCGGCAGCTCGAGCCGCGGCTCGCCCTGAAGACGCGCGAGAAGGAGGGCGGCCAGACCATCTACCGTATCGCTGGCCGCGACCTGACACCGATGGGCGTGGTCGAGCACGAGGACGATCTCACCACCTATCCCGTCGGCTTCACGCGCGACGGCAAGACCTTCTACCGCGTCTCCTCGATCGGCCGCGACAAGGCGGCGCTGCTGGCGGTGGACTGGCAGACGGGAGATGAGCGCCTGCTGGCCGAGCATCCCAAGGCCGACATCGGGCGCGTGCTGCTGCATCCGCAGACGTTCGTGGCCCAGGCGGTCAGCGCGCGCTACATGCGGAACGACTGGATCCCGCTCGAGGAGGGCATCGCCGCCGACCTGAAGCACCTCCACGCCGAGCTGCCGGGCGAGGTCGACATCGCCGACCGCACGCACGACGACAGCCGCTGGGTGGTGGTGGCGGGCGCGGCGGAGGCACCCGCCACCTATCATCTCTACGAGCGCAAGGGCCGCAAGCTCACCAAGCTGTTCGAGGCCCGAGAGGAGCTCAAGCCCTATCGCCTTGCGCCCATGCACGGCGAGATCATCCGCTCGCGCGACGGCCTCGATCTCGTGTCGTACCTCACGCTGCCCGCCGGTGAAGGCAAGCGGCCCAAGCAGCCGTTGCCGATGGTGCTGCTCGTGCATGGCGGACCCTGGGCGCGCGACCTCTACGGCTTCGACCCGAACCACCAGTGGCTGGCGGATCGGGGGCTTGCCGTCTTGTCGGTCAACTTCCGCGGCTCGACTGGCTTCGGCAAGGCGTTCGTCAATGCCGGCGACCTCGAATGGGGCCGCAAGATGCACGACGATCTCATCGACGCCGTCGACTGGGCGGTGAAGCAAGGCATCGCCGAGCGCGACCGCGTCGCCATCATGGGCGGCTCCTACGGC
>DATEVP010000530.1:0-5240 GCA_035258465.1 Hyphomicrobiaceae bacterium | reverse complement strand
TGCTCGAGCAGGCGGATCGTGTGGCACACTTTCGCTAGGGGTCTTCTAACGTCTCCACGTTGAAGCTGGTTGACCAATCAACCACCGTATCTAGACTAGGATCGCTACTGCGCAAGCCGGCGGCCCCAGTGCTTCGAATGTCTGCAATCGCGCCGAGCGGGTCGCCGGTCTTGCCATCTGAGGATGCGGTCGAACCCGGCGCGAAGGTCCGTCTTCGGGTCGAGCGTCGTGCGAGCATCCATCTTCCCGGTCAGGTAGCCCATCCCAAGCGGGCCCCAAGGCACGAAGCCGATCCTCAGCTCCTCACAGGCTTGAAGCACGCCGTTCCGCTCCGGGTCTCTTTCCATGAGCGAATATTCTGTCTGAACGGCCGCCACTGGCTGAACGGCATGCGCCCGGCGGATTGTTCGTGCACTCGGCTCGGAGAGACCGAAGTGCAAGATTTTGCCCGCCTTGGGGCCGCGCGGGGCATCAGGGCGAGAAGATATTTGAGATCGCGTCGGCTAGGGTTGGTACCCCGGAAGGCGCTGCCGGCCGGTACCTCGTTCGCATCGCCCTTATCTCATCGTCGTAGCGCGGCGTGACGAACGGGACTTTCGTGCCGAAGAGGATTGCGCCCATGCGCGTATCGAGACCGTAGAGATCGCCGAAGGTCTGCAAGTTCCCTCGGCGGTCGACCATCGCCGTGAAGTACGTCATGTGTACGGGGATACGAGTGGTGATCTCCACCTCGCGGGTTCCGCCGTTCAACAGGCTTCCCACCTGCTGCTCTGACCAGCCCTTGTCTCGAGCCAGCAGCATCGCTGCAAGTCGGAGCGGATCAGCCACGCGCATGCAGCCGTGGCTCAGGCCGCGGAACGATTTTGCGAAGAGATCGCGCTCCGACGCCGGCGTGTCATGCATGTAGACGTCGTGCTTGTTGGGGAACATGAACTTAATCGAGCCGAGCACGTTCGTCGGCCCTGGGGGCTGGCGGAACTCGTACGCGCCGATGTTGGCGCTGCTCCAGTCCACCTGATCGGGATCGATCGGACGGCCTTGGTAGTAGACTTGCAGCTTCTGTTGCTCAAGCACGGCCCGGCTCGATTGTGTGCCGGTGAAGAGTTCGATCAAGCCGCTTTGCGAGCTGTCACGCAGGCGAGGCAACAGCTCCTTCCTCTTTATTCCGTCGGGGACACCCCAGCTTGGATGAAAGACGATCATCTTCATGTCTGCCGAGAACGCAGGCGTGGCCCAATCGGGCTGGCCCGCGACGACTCTATCGGAGTGAATGGTCTCGCCCTTCCTAACCACTCGCGTGAGAAACTCCGGCACGTTGTTCCAGACATAGAACTCGCCGAGGTCCGCTGGTAGCCAGCGCCAGCGCTCCATGTTGACGAGGATGCGGCCCAGTCGGACGGTCCTATCCACACTTTCGCGCCCCGGTTCGATGCTTGAAGTCGCGTCCGACCCGCCCAGCTTCAAAAGCAGCCGGCGCAACGCCTCGAACTGCTCGTGTTGAGGATGAAGCGATCGCAAGTACGCGTCGGGGGCAGCGCTGGCGGCGATGTCCGTGAGAACGTCCCTGGCTCGGCGCACGGGCGGCTTGTAATCCAGTAGCTTTGAGATGCTCGAGAGATCGCCGAACCGTCCGCCGCGCGCGTAACGCGCGTACTTGAGCACCGCAAAGGTCACCGCAATCTCGGCTGCGGCCGCTGCTTCGGGGGAGATGGCTCCGGCGGGCCGTTGAGGCAAGGCGAAATCGCGGGCGCGCAGCCCCCAATCGTCGGCTTTGCGGATCTCCTTAATGACGGAATTGCCCCGCTCCGAAATACCGCTCTCCGTGACCCACAGCAGCGGCCCGCTGTGCGCGTTGTAGAATGCGGTCGCGGCCGCCAGATCCTCGGCATAGGCGGGCGCGACGTTGGTTCGACTGGCCAGCTCAGACAAATTCTTGCGCAGTGCGGCCTCCGCCGGGGTGGGGGCTGTGAGCGCGAGACCGTCCAGCTTTGCCCACGGCGCCAATGTGCCGGTCAGATGCAACGAGAGACCAGAATAGAGCGCGATAGCAGGGACCGCTACGATCCAAGGCCAGCGTCTCACAACATCGCCCCCCCGAATTCAGTTCAGCCTACTGGCAACATCCGCCTCTGCCAGCGCGACAGGGTTCGCAGAGCCAAACATGGCTTGATGGTGCGGATATGGCAGCGTCGTAGCGGACGACCAACAGATCTGGGTACAGGCGACTTGAGCGCGGCCGCCCCATACCAACTTCGAAGGCAAAGATTTCCGAAACCATAGGAGACGAAGCCGGCGCATGCCCGCTCTGGGTCAAAATTCACCGGTTCGGCGACGGTGAGCGCACGGAAGATGAACCCCCGATAGCTGTCGGACTTGTGCCACGCCGCGAACGGGGAATGTGTGCCAATGAACGAACCCGCTCACGCGGGAGAGTGTTGAGGCGATAGGCTGTGCCTGAAGCAGGGCGGGCGGCACGGTAACGGGATGGGAAGCATCCCGTCTTGAGGATCAAGGGGTTCCGAACCTCAACCTCAAGCCCGAGAGCTTCCCATGACCGACAAGCCCATCAGCCCGCTGCGCCAGCGCATGATCAACGACATGACCGTGCGCAACTTCGTGCCGGACACCCAACGCGAGTACATCCGCGCGGTTAAGAACTTCACTATTTTCCTCAAGCGCTCGCCCGACACGGCAACGGCCGAGGACCTGCGCGCCTTCCAGCTGCACATGACCGAGACCGGCGTGCGGCCGCCGACCATCAACGCTGTCGTGACGGCGCTCAGGTTCTTCTTCAAGGTCACCGTCGACCGGCCGGAGACGACGCGCCATCTCGTGTTCGTCTACGAGCCCCGCAAGCTGCCGCGCATCCTGCCGCCCGAGGACGTGCTGCGCCTCCTGGAGGCCGCGCCCACCCCGAAGTACAAGGCGGCGTTGAGTGTCGCCTACGGCGCGGGGTTGCGCGCGATGGAGGTGGTGGCCCTCAAGATCACGGACATCGACAGCCAGCGCATGCTGATCCGCATCGAGCAGGGCAAGGGCGGCAAGGATCGCTTCGCCATGCTGTCGCCCAAGCTGCTGGAGCTGTTGCGCGACTGGTACCGGATCGCGCGGCCTCGGATGTTTTTCTTTCCCGGCCAGGACAAGATCGGCCCGATGACGCCACGCCAGTTGAACCGCATCTGCCATCTGGCGGCCGATCTCGCCGGCCTGCCGAAGTGGGTCGCACCGCACACACTCAGGCACTCGTTCGCAACGCATCTGCTGGAGCAGAACATTGATGTGCGCGTGATCCAGGTGCTGCTCGGCCACGCGAAGTTGGATACGACCGCGCGCTATACGCAGGTCGCGACCAACATCATCCGCGAGGTGATGAGCCCGCTCGACCGACTAACGCCGCTGGTGCCGAAGCCGAAGGACGGGCCGGCGAAGTAATCGGGCTCGACAGTGGCTCGATCAGCTCTGGAGGTCGCGGACATCTTCCGCGATCACGGTGCCGCTTGGCGTGAGGCCAACCGCGGACACGTGAGCCTTGGGGCACTGAAGGTGATGAGCGCCATCGAGAGCTGCCGCACGGCGGCCCTCGGAGGCCACATTGCGCGCTGCGAGAACGCGGCGTGCGGCCACACACTCATCGCCTACAATAGTTGCCGCAATCGCCATTGCCCGAAGTGTCAGGGATCGGCGGCACGCGAGTGGTTGGCGGAACGGGAGGCCGAGCTGCTTGCGGTGCCGTACTTTCATGTCGTGTTCTCGCTGCCGGCCGAGATCGGCGACATCGGTTATCAGAACAAGGCCGTGATCTACGACCTGCTGTTCAAGGTCTCGGCCGACACGATGCTCACCATTGCAGCCGATCCCGATCATCTCGGCGCCAAGATCGCCATCACATCGGTGCTGCACACCTGGGGCTCGGCGATGATGCACCATCCGCACGTGCACATGATCGTGCCGGGTGGTGGGCTGTCGCCCGATGCCAAGCAATGGATCGCGGCGGCGCCGAAGTTCCTGTTGCCGGTGCTCGTTCTCTCGGCGCTGTTCCGCCGTCGCATGCTGGAGGCACTGTCCGCCGCACACAAGGCCGGCAAGCTGGTCTTCTTCAACGATCTCGCACACCTCGCCGACGCCGATGCATTCGCCGACTATCTAGACCCGCTCAAGGAGAAGAAGTGGCACGTCTATGCGAAGCGCCCGTTCGCGGGGCCGAAGGCCGTGCTCGCCTACCTCGCGCGCTACACGCATCGCGTCGCCATCTCGAGCCGGCGCCTGATCAGGGCTGACGCCAACGGCGTCACCTTCAAGTACAAGGACTACCGTGTCGACGGCCCCGGCCGTTACAAGACGATGACCGTGCATCCGCACGAGTTCATCCGCCGCTTCCTCATCCACGTGCTGCCCAAAGGCCTGCACCGCATTCGCCACTACGGCCTGCTCGCCAATGGGCAACGCGAGGAGAATCTCGCCAAGGCGCGTGCGCTGCTCGGCGTCAAGACGATCGATCCGGCCGACAATGGGCTCCGCCGCGCAGGCGACGGCGATCCGGCCGATGTGCCGCCTGTGCACCCTCGTCCATGCCCCTGCTGCGGCGCACGCATGCTCATCATCGAGACCTTCGATGGCATCTACCGGCCACGACACCACGCATCGCCGTCGCGCGCCATGACCAGGATCGATACGTCATGACCCCCGCCGCACACGTCAAACCCATCGCTGCCGATCGTCGCTATCGCGGGTCACAGACCGGCCACGATGGCGCTCGCCTCGATCATCGTAGCACCGCGTGCCGGAACATCTGCTTGGCGCAGTCCCGCATCTCTGTCGTCGCTTTGACCGGCTTCGAGATGCGCTTCGGCCCGGTCGATCAGGGCTCGCCCTGGCGCCAATGGCTGCCAGCGGCACCCGCCGCGACCATCAAATCCCCATAGCCGGCGGCACCGTCGGGTGCCAAACTCTCGCGGGTTCCTTCCCTGGAGGCTTCCGTACGCCGGCCCACGGCGCATGTGGCCGCGTTCGCGATGGGCCGGTATCCGGAACCCTTCACAATCGCAGAACTAACGGCCGGATGTTGGCGGGTCCGATTTGCTGCTCATGGCAGGCGTTCACGGCGACCGCATTTTCGGTGTCGGGCATTGACGGCGGTGGCGGGCGTCTCAATGATGCGGCGCGCCGGCCGTCGAGCAGACGCCCGCGCGAGGAGCGCCGTGGCCATGGAATTCACCGACGAGAAGATCCGCGCGATCCTC
>DATEVP010000529.1:0-3817 GCA_035258465.1 Hyphomicrobiaceae bacterium | reverse complement strand
CCCGCCTCTTCCAGTGCCGTCCAGGCCGGCTTCTTCCAGCTGTCGTCCTTGGCTCTGTTGAGCGATTGCGGATCGGCGAGATCGCGCAGGATGCGCGTTGCCGCCTCGCCGACGAGGTTCGCACTGTCGATGGCTGGATCGCTCACGATGGCTCCGGCGCCCGGCGTGGTGTAAGGCTGACGAGCATTGGCAGCGCGCCGCGCGCACGTCAACCGCAAGCATGGCATTGCAGCGATGAGGACACTTCTGAGCTGGAGCACGGGCAAGGATTCGGCCTGGGCGCTGCACACCCTGCGCCGGCAGCCGGACGTGACCGTGGTCGGCCTGGTGACGACCATCAACGAGGCCTTCGACCGGGTCGCCATGCATGGCGTGCGGCGCGAATTGCTGGAGGCGCAGGCCGAGGCGGCCGGCCTGCCGCTGCATGTTCTGCCGATCCCAAATCCGTGCCCCAACGAGGTCTACGAGCGCATCATGGGCGCCTTCGTCGCCCGGCAGGCAGCGAAGGGTGTCGAGGCCATGGCCTTTGGCGATCTGTTCCTGGAGGACATCCGCCGCTACCGCGAGACGCGCCTCGCCGGCTCGGGCATTGCGCCGCTGTTTCCACTGTGGGGCCTCGATACGGCTGGGTTGGCGCGTGACATGATCGGCGGCGGGCTCGAGGCTTACATCAGTTGCGTCGATCCGAGGAAGCTGCCGGCGCACTTTGCCGGGCGGCGCTTCGATCTCGATTTGCTCAGCGAGCTGCCGGCGGACGTCGATCCCTGCGCCGAGAACGGCGAGTTCCACACCTTCGCCTGCGCCGGCCCGATGTTTGCTCGCCCGATCAGCGTGGAGGTTGGCGAAACCGTCACCCGCGACGGCTTCGTGTTCTGTGATTTAATTCCCTCTCCCCATGCTACTTCAGCATGGGGAGAGGGTTAGGGTGAGGGGCAGCCACATGCGCGAGAGCAAGCCTCTGCCCCTCACCCCGGCCCTCTCCCCGCAGGCCCTCGGGTCGGATGTGGGCAAGGCGGACGTGAGGAGAGCCCGAGGGCAAGCGGGGAGAGGGAGCAGACGAGTCGTCAGCCTGATCGCCAGCGCCACGGAGATCGTGTGTGCGTTGGGGCGGCGCGATTGGCTGGCGGGGCGCAGCCACGAGTGCGACTTCCCAGCCGATGTGACGGCACTCCCGGCGCTCACGGCGCCGAAGTTCAAGGTCGAGGGCGCGAGCGCGGACATCGACGCGCGCGTGCAGGCGATCGTGCGCGACGGCCTCTCGGTTTATCGCGTCGACGGCGAGGCGCTGAAGGCGCTGGAGCCCGACATCATCGTCACCCAGGATCATTGCCAGGTGTGCGCCATATCCTTGAGCGATGTCGAGGCGGCGGCCTGCACGTGGACCGGACGGCCGGTCGAAATCCTTTCCCTGAAGCCCGACTCACTCGCCGATGTCTATGCCGATATCCGCCGCGTCGCCGCCGGACTCGATGCGGAAAGTGCGGGCGAGGCACTCGTGGGCGGCATGCAAGAGCGCATCCGTGCGGTGAGCGCGCGCGTCGCCGGCCGGCCGCGGTCGCGGGTGGCGTTCATCGAATGGGTCGAGCCGCTGATGGCCGGCGGCAACTGGATGCCGGAGCTGATCGACGCCGCCGGCGGCGACAACCTGTTCGGCGAGGCCGGCAAGCATTCGGGCTGGATGCAGTGGGCGGAGATGCTCGCAGCCGACCCGCAGGTGATCGTCGTCGCGCCGTGCGGCTACGATCTCGCGCGCTGCCTTGAGGAGCGCCCGCTGCTCGAAGCGAAGCCCGGCTGGGCGGACATTGCGGCGGTCCGCCAGGGGCGCGTCATCTTCGCCGACGGCAACGCCTTCTTCAACCGGCCGGGACCAAGGCTGGCCGACACGGCCGAAATGCTGGCCGAGATGCTGCATCCCGAAGTCGCGGGAACGGGCGCCGAGGGAGCGGGCTGGGTGAGGTGATCTCCCTCTCCCAGCCCTTTCTCCCTCTCCCCGCGCATCCCCGTCGTGTCCGCATCCGCTGCCAGCGCGGGGAGAGGGTCGGGGCCTGCCCTCGGACTTGCTTGCACTCGAACTCGTTTCGAGTGTTCCGAGGGTGAGGGGCAGCCGCAAGCACCACGTTGGCGTTTGCCGCCGCCCCTCACCCTAACCCTCTCCCCATGCCGGAAGAGGCATGGGGAGAGGGAATTCCCTTCGCGAACGCCACTATAGCCTCCAGAACTGCCGCTTCCTGGTCGCGCTGCGGCGCGTGGCCGCATCGGGAGAGCACCAGCCGCGAAGCCGGCCCTTGCGCGCGGGCCTCGATGCGGTCGAGCTGGGCCAGCGTGCCGTATTCGTCGTCGAGGCCCTGGATCAGCAGCATCGGCACCTTGACGCGCGCGACGACGTCCTCGATCGACCACGCCAGGAATTCCGGCGCCAGCCACGTGTCGGCCCAGCCGAGGAACGCATCGTCGACATGCGCGTGGTGCTTGGCGAGCCGCGCTCTGAGGTCGGTCGCCCGATAGGTCTCGCGGATGCGGGCGATGCTCTCCACGCAGATGGGCTCGATGAAGACGTGCGGCGCCATCAGTGCCAGGCCGGCGACGGCGCGCTCCGAGGCCCCCGCATGGATGAGCGCGATGGAGGCGCCGTCGGAATGGCCGACCAGCAGCGGCCGCTCGATGCCGAGCTGATCGAGCAGTGGGGGTAGGAACTCCAGCGCCTCCTCATGCATGAAGCGCGAGGTGCGCCTGGCTAGCAGCGCGTCGGATTGGCCATAGCCGAAGCGGGAATAGATGAGCGCCCGCGCCCCGAGCCGGCCTGCCACCTTGTCGGGGAAATCGCGCCACAGGCCCGCCGAGCCCAGGCCCTCATGCAGAAAGACGAGCGCCGGCCGCGCCGCGTCGCCCGGGATCATGCGGTACTCGATGTTGCGGCCGGCGACGGTGGCGAAGGGCATGTGGGCGGACTCAGGCCTGCAGCAGATGGGGTTGCCGGTGTAGCATGCGCGGCCATCCTTGCGAGAGAGTGCCCATGCGTCAGAGGTTCCGGCTCATCGCCGCGGCGGCCTTGCTGGTCGTTCTGGGTGCGCCACCTGCCGCGGCGCAGCAGAGCCCCGCCGACCGGGCGCAGCCCCTCATGCGCGCGCTCGTTGCCGCCTACCCGGACTTCCTCGCGGGCGCCGACGGCAACGAGATCGTCTGGAAGGACGGCACGCGCATGCTCTTCGACGACGGCACGGGCGAGAAAGACTTCGAGACGCGCCTCGATCGCCCCGACCTCGAGGACATGTTCTACGCGCCCTACCCGCTGGGACGCGCCGGCACCGCGCCGGCCGTCGACATCGACCCCGGCCGCGTGCGCTACCAGCCGTTCTACGCCAAGATGTATGGCGCCTGCACCAAGGGCGAGGTGACGCAGCATCTGGTTGACGTCGTCTGGCTGCCGTCGAAATCTGGCCAGCGGCTCAAGGCGACGCGCATCAACGGCGTTGCCGAGCGACTGCAGGCGGTGTCGAACGAGCTCGACAAGCTGCCGGCGGCGATGACGAAGTTCCTCGCCCCCTCGGCCGGCACCTACAACTGCCGCGTCGTCGCCGGCACCAAGCGCAGCTCGGCGCACGGCCTCGGCGTCGCCATCGACATCTCGATCGCGCACAGCGACTACTGGTACTGGACCAGGCCCGGGCCGGACGGCCGCTACGCCTACAAGAACCGCATCCCCTGGGAGATCGTCGAGGTCTTCGAGAAGCACGGCTTCATCTGGGGCGGCAAGTGGTACCACTATGACACCATGCACTTCGAGTATCGGCCGGAGATCATGGCCGCATCCAAGTGA
>DATEVP010000528.1:0-3837 GCA_035258465.1 Hyphomicrobiaceae bacterium | reverse complement strand
CGACGGCCGCGACGGGCCCGCCAATAACAACCGCCTCTGCGTCAAGGGTCGCTTCGGCTTCGATTACATCCACCACCCCGATCGCCTGTTGAAGCCGCTGATCCGCCGCGACGGCGTGGCCAAGGACGCCAATTCGCAGATCCGGCGCGAGGAGATCGGCAAATATTTCCGCGAGGCGACCTGGGAGGAGGCGCTGGCGAAGGCCGCCTCCGGTTTGAAAAAGGTGCACCAGGAGGGCGGCGGCAAGGCGATCGCCGGCTTCGGCTCGGCCAAGGGCTCCAACGAGGAGGCCTACCTCTTCCAGAAGCTGATCCGGCAGGGCTTCGGCACCAACAACGTCGACCACTGCACGCGGCTGTGCCACGCCTCCTCCGTGGCGGCGCTGATGGAGGGCGTCAACTCCGGCGCGGTGACGGCGCCGTTCACCGCCGCCAAGGACAGCGACTGCATCATCGTCATCGGCGCCCGGCCGACCGAGAACCATCCTGTTGCCGCCACCTTCCTGAAGAACGCGGCTGCGCGCGGCGCCAAGCTCATCGTCATGGACCCGCGCGGGCACAATCAGGGCCTCGCCCGCTACGCCAGCCACGTCCTGCAGTTCAAGCCGGGTCGCGACGTGGCGCTGCTCAACGCCATGCTCAACGTCATCGTCGCCGATGGGCTCGTCGACATCCAGTACGTGCAGGCGCACACCGAGGGCTTCGAGGCGCTGAAGGACAAGGTGAAGGATTTTGCGCCTGAGAAGATGGAGCCAATCATCGGCATCCCGGCGGCGACCGTCCGCGAGGTGGCGAGGCTCTACGCGCGCTCGGAGCGGTCGATCATCTTCTGGGGCATGGGCATCTCCCAGCACACGCACGGCACCGACAATGCGCGCTGCCTGATCGCGCTCGCCCTCGTCACCGGCCAGGTCGGCCGCCCCGGCACCGGCCTGCATCCTCTGCGCGGGCAGAACAACGTGCAGGGCGCTTCCGACGCGGGCCTGATCCCCATGTTTTTCCCCGACTACAAGTCGGTAGAGGACGCCAGCATCCGCGGAATGTACGACGAGTTCTGGGGCACGCAGCTGCCGCCCAAGAGGGGCCTGACCGTCGTCGAGATCATGCATGCCATCAAGGACGGCGAGATCAAGGGCATGTATATCCTGGGCGAGAACCCGGCGATGTCCGACCCCGACGTGCAGCACGCGCGCGAGGCGCTGGCCAAGCTCGAGCACCTCGTCGTGCAGGACCTGTTCCTCACCGAGACCGCCTGGCACGCGGATGTGATCCTGCCCGCCTCCGCGCACGCGGAGAAATGGGGCACCTTCACCAACACCAATCGCCAGGTGCAGATCGCGCGCCCTGTGCTCGACCCGCCCGGCGAGGCGCGCCAGGACTGGGCGCTGATCCAAGAGATCGCCCAGCGCATCGGCCTGAAGTGGGCCTACAAGGACGTGTCGGAGGTGTTCGGCGAGATGACGCAGGTGATGCCCTCGCTCGCCAACATCACCTGGGAGCGGCTGCTGCGCGAGGACGCCGTCACCTACCCCTGCGATGCCCCCGACAAACCCGGCAACGAGATCATCTTCGCCACCTCGTTCCCGACCAAGTCGGGCCGCGCCAAGATCGTGCCGGCCGACCTCATTGCGCCCGACGAGATGCCCGACGCGGCCTATCCGATGGTGCTCACCACGGGCCGGCTGCTCGAGCACTGGCACACGGGGTCGATGACCCGGCGGGCCTCCAACCTCGACACGCTGGAGCCCGAGGCGATTGCGGGCCTCAATCCGCGGGAGATGGACCGACTCGGCGTTCCCGCCGGCGGCCTCATCCGGGTGTCGACCCGGCGCGGCGAGGTGACGTTGAAGGCGCGCGCCGACCGCGACGTGGCCGAGGGCATGGTGTTCATCCCGTTCTGCTTCGCCGAAGCGGCTGCCAACCTGCTCACCAACCCCCAGCTCGACCCCATCGGCAAGATCCCGGAGTTCAAGTTCTGCGCTTGTAAAGTCGAGCAGGCCGAACTCATGGCCGCTGCGGAATAAGGCTGGACCCCGGATCACGCTTCGCTGTCCGGGGCTCAGCTTCGCTTCGGTTCTGCGCGGCCAAGGTGGAGCGGGCGGAGATGGCCGTGGCGGCCGAGTAGGGGCCAAATTCGGGCTCCGGATACCGCGCACATCGGCTAACGGCGCTCTGGCACCTGGTCGTACTTTATGCTACTCAATCCTACCATGACCAAGATCGACAAGCTTTCCATTTCCCTCACCCGCGAGCAGCACGCCAAGATCAAGGCCGCCGTCAAGCGGGGCGACTACGCCTCCACCAGCGAGGTCATCCGCACGGCGCTGCGCGAGTGGGAGCTCAAGGAGGAGCTGCGCCGGCTCGAGGGCGAGCGCATCGCCAAGCTCTGGGACGAGGGCATCGCCAGCGGGCCGGCACGAGAGCGCTCGATCGACGACATTATAGATGAAGCGAAAGCGCGGGTTGCGAAAGATCAAGCTGCGGAATAGCCGTGCCAACCCTCAAACGCCATCCACAGGCAGAGCAGGACCTCGTCGACATCTTTCTCTACATCCATCGCGACAATCCCTCTGCGGCTGAGAATTTTGTTCGCGCTGTCAACGCGAAATGCGAATTGCTTGCACGCAGCCCTCGCATTGGCCGCGCCCGCCCGGAACTGAAACCGGATCTGCGCTCGTTTCCGTACGGAGCCTATCTCATCCTCTATCGGCTGATCGACGATGGCGTCGAGATCGTGCGCGTCGTGCATGCGGCCCGCAATCTCGACGATCTTGTCTAACGGCGCCCCGCATCGCGTCATGCCCGTGTAGACGGGCATCCACGCCACGTGGAAGAATGCTCGCTGATAGTTGCATGCGTGCCCGCCTTCGTGCCGGAGGCGCGTCTTCGACACGACGCGGGCATGACGGACCAGGAGGAAACGCCAATGGCAGTCACCATCTTCGTCGTGCGCGCCACCATCACCAAGGACAGGGAGGCGGCATTCAACACTTGGTACAACGAGGAGCACGCCCCGCAGGTGCTGCAGTACAACGGCGCGGTGAGCGCGCGGCGCTACAAGAAGATCCTGGGCGAGGACAAGTTCCAGTTCATGGCGGTGTACGAGTTCGCCAGCGAGGCCGTCTTCAAGCGCTTCCTGGAGTCCGACCATCTGAAAACGCTGGTCAAGGACTACAACGCCAACTTCGGCGAGACCTCGGAGCGCGAGCGCTCGGCCTACGTGCAGATCTGGCCTTGATAGGGTAATCGCGCTCAAGCCTCGTCCGTCGGCGGGCTGGTGACCACGAGGAACACGAGGTCCGACAGCCCCGAGTTCTGGATCGAATGCTCCACGCCCGGCGGCAGGTAGATCACGTCGTGCTTGCGCACCAGGCGCCGCTCGCCGCCGATGTCCATCAGGCCCTCGCCGTCGAGCACGTGGTAAACCTGCTCCTGCACCTTGTGCTTGTGCAGCTTCACGTAGGCCATCGGCTGATACATGGAGATGCGGTAGTCGAGATGCCGCGCGCCCGCGCTCTCCGGGTTGACCAGCGGCTTCGACAGCGCACCCCCGAAGTGATCCGGATACTCCTTCCACGGCACCTCGGCGATGTTGCGGATGACCGGCTTGGCGGGGGCTTTGCTCATCACTTGGGTCCTTCATTGCTCTACTTCGCGCGCTCTGTCTGCCCAGGCACCCAGCGCTCGCCGAACGCCGGCTCCTTGAAGGGCGTGGGCGGCAGATGCCAGGTGCCGGTGGCCGGCGGGCGCACCTCGGCGTCGACGTGCACGTCGAGCAGGAACGGCTTGTTCGATTTCACCGCGTGCTCCAGCGCGCCCTTGAAGTCCTCCGACTTGG
>DATEVP010000527.1:0-5491 GCA_035258465.1 Hyphomicrobiaceae bacterium | reverse complement strand
CGCCGTGCATCAGCCGAAACTCAAGACCAGGGATCTCAGGAAGACCTATGGCCCCGTCGTCGCGCTTGCCGGCGCGAGCCTCGATCTCGAGGAGGGCGAGTTTCTGACACTGCTCGGCCCGTCGGGCTCGGGCAAGACCACTATGCTGATGACGATCGCGGGCCTCGTCCAGCCGGATTCGGGCGAGGTCTGGATCGACGGCAGGCTTGCGACGTACGCGCCACCGCACAGGCGCGACATCGGCATGGTCTTCCAGAACTATGCCCTCTTCCCGCACCTGACCGTCTCCGAGAACATCGCCTTTCCGCTGCGCATGCGGCGGATGACTGAGACCGACATCCGTCGTGAGGTGACCCGTGTCCTCGACCTCGTCCAGCTTCCGGAGGTCGGCGGTCGCCTCCCCCGCGCCCTCTCCGGCGGACAGCAGCAACGTATCGCGCTTGCTCGCTGCATCGTCTACCGCCCTTCGATCGTGCTCATGGACGAGCCGCTCGGTGCCCTCGACAAGAAGCTGCGCGACCAGATGAAGCTCGAGATCAAGCGACTCCACACCGAGCTAGGGATCACCGTCCTCTACGTTACGCACGACCAGGAGGAGGCGATGATCATGTCGGACCGGGTCTGTCTCATGAACAGCTCGCGGATCGAGCAGATCGGCTCCCCCGCCGATCTCTACTTCCGGCCATGCAGCGTTTTCGTCGCCGACTTCATCGGCGAGTCGAACCTGCTCGACGCCAGGGTCGCAGGCATCGACGGTGACGAGGTGTCGCTCCATGGCGCGGCGGGCGCGCTTCTGAAGGCCAAGCTCGATGCGGGGCGCAGCATGGAGCCCGGCGAGCCCGTGAAGCTCATGGTGCGCCCCGAGATGCTGAGCGTCCTGCACGCCGGCGCGAGCGCCGACAATGTGCTGGACGCGCGTCTCGCCGACGTGATCCTCGTCGGCGGCGTGACGAAGACCTATGCACGCCTCGCCGATGGCACACTCGTCGCCGTCACGGGCCTCACGCGCGGCCCACTCTGCGACATCGAAAAGGACGCCGGCATCCGCCTCGGATGGGCGAAGGAAAGCGGCGTTGTCCTGCCCCGCGAAGGGCCCGACGCATGACAGCCGCCACGGGCACGGAGCGGCAAGCGCGGAGCAAGGTGGAACGGTATGGCCAGCCGCGCTCCGCCTGGATGCGCTCGTGGCCGATGCTCCCAATCCTCGTCTTTCTGTTGGCGGCGTTCGTCTATCCCGTGGCCCAGCTGCTGTGGCTCAGCCTGTTCGGCAAGACGGGCGCCTTCACGACCGAGCACTACCAGCGGCTCTACACGGCGCCGGTTTATTTCACCATCCTACGCAACACATTCGAGGTCGCGGGCTGGACCACGCTTCTGTGTATCGTCGGTGGTTATCCCATCGCTTACTTGCTTGCGACGACAACGCAGAGCTCGCGCAACAGCCTCATCCTGTGGGTGCTCCTGCCATTCTGGACGAGCTTTCTGGTGCGCACGTTTGCATGGATCGTGCTCCTCGGGCGTCGCGGCGCCGTTAACAGCTTCCTCGAGTCGGCGGGGTTGATCGAGGCTCCGCTAGAGCTGATCTTCAACATGACCGGCGTCATGGTCGGCATGGTGCATGCCCTGATGCCGCTCGCGGTCCTCACCATGCTGTCGGTGATGGAGACCATCGACCGCAACCTGATGCCGGCCGCCTCGACGCTCGGCGCCCGCGGCGGACAGGCCTTCTGGCGCATCTACTTTCCCTTGTCGCTGCCGGGCGTGGCCGCGGCGGGTCTTCTCGTCTTCATCACCGCGCTGGGATTCTTCATCACGCCGGCGCTGCTCGGCAGTCCCCGACAGACCATGATCACCCAGGTGGTCATCCAGCAAGTCGAGGAGATGTTGAACTACCCGTTCGCGGGTGCCATCGCCATGCTGCTCCTGGCCACGGCCCTCTTCGTCTTCTATCTCTACGACCGTGCGCTGGGCATGACGACGCTTGCGGGCGGCGGAACCCAGAGCCAGCGCGGCGCCAGCGAGCAGGGCCCGGTGGCCCGCGCCTTCGGCGCCATTGGCGGCGTCCTGACCGCCATTCTCGGTCGCGCTACCGATTGGATCGCAATCCTCTGGGAAAAGCTGGCGGGCGGCAGCGCCGGTCGGGCGCCGCGCGCATCGGGCCGTGTCGCGCTACGCGTGGCCGTCGCCGTGCTGTTGATGTTCCTCGCGGCACCGAGCTTCTTCATTGTTCCGGTCTCTTTCACGATGGATGCCTTCATCGAGTGGCCCCCCAGATGGGGCTCGCTCAAGTGGTACGCCGCCATCCTCGAGCACCCGACCTGGATCACAGCCATCACGCGCTCGCTGGTTGTCGGCACACTGACGGCGGCGCTCGCCATGGTCCTGGGGGCGCCTGCGGCCTTCTTCCTGGCGCGCACGGGCTTCCTCGGCAAGACCGCGGCCATGGGCTTCATCCTGACGCCGCTGATCCTGCCGCGCATCGTCATCGCGGTGGCCCTGTTCTACTTCTATGCGCGCCTCGGTCTCATCGGCTCGCACTTGGGCCTCGTGCTTGGACACACGGTGCTCGCCCTGCCTTACGTGGTGATAACGGTCATGGCGGTGCTCAAGAACTACGACCAGCGTCTCGACCAGGCAGCGGCGAGCCTCGGCGCGTCGCCGCCGCGCGTGCTTTGGCACATAACCGTGCCGCTGATCCGGTCGGGCCTGATCGCCGCTTTCCTGTTCGCGTTCGTCACGAGCTTCGACGAGCTCACCATCGCGCTTTTCGTATCTGCCGGTGTCGCCACCACCTTGCCCAAGCAGATGTGGGACGATGCCATCCTCAAGGTGTCGCCGACGCTGGCTGCCGTCTCGACCCTGCTGCTGGTGTTCGTGACCGTCGTCATCCTGGCGGCCGAGTACTTCCAGCGCCGCGCGGCCAAGCGAGAGTGAGATCATGGCGCGGCACGCGACCGTCATCGGCGCCGGCATCATCGGCATGTGCGCGGCGAGCTATCTGCAGCGGGGCGGCGTCAAAGTAGCGGTCGTTGACGCGATTGCACCAGGCAGGGGCTGCTCATTTGGCAACGCCGGAGCATTGAGCTCGGGGTCCTGCGTACCGCTGGCGATGCCCGGCGTCGTACGCCAGGTGCCGAAGTGGCTGACGGACGAAATGGCGCCGCTGGCGGTCAGCTGGCGCTATCTGCCGCGCGCGCTGCCGTGGCTCTGGCGGTTCGTTGGGGCCAGCGGACTTGAGGCCGTCGAGCGCAGTGCCGATGCGCTGATCGCCCTTACGCGGCCGCTCTTCGAGAACCTGATGCCGCTCGCCGCCGAAGCGGGGGCGGAGCGCCTGATCCACCGTGTCGGGCAGCTCCATGTCTACTCGACATCGGCGGCCTTCGAAGGTGATCGCTTGGGCATCGACCTCCGCCAGCGGCGCGGCGTCAACCTGGAGGTCCTCGACGCGGAGGAGATCCGGCAATTCGAGCCTGCCCTGGCGCCGATCTTCAAAAAGGCCGTGTACTTTCCCGATCATGGCCACTGTGCCAATCCGTTCGCGCTGGTCGACGCATTGGCCGGGGCGTTCCAGCGCAACGGCGGCGAGATCCTCGAGCGCCGAGTGCTCGATATCGAAAATGGTACCGACGGCCCGCGCGCGCTCATCACGGACGCCGGTCCGATGCCGGTCGAGACGCTCATCGTCGCGGCCGGCGCCTGGTCGCACAGGCTGGCAAAGAAGCTCGGCCACAAGGTGCCGCTCGAGACGCAGCGTGGCTATCATGCGCTGCTCGCCGGCCCCAACATGGCGCCGCGCCGAAACGTGCAATGGGCGGAGCGCAAATTCATCGCCACGCCCATGGAGACAGGGCTGCGGTTCGCGGGCACGGTCGAGATTGCGGGATTGGATGCACCGCCCAACTACCGCCGCGCCGATGCACTGCTCGAACAGGGGCGCGCGATGTTTCCGGGCCTCGCCGGAGGCGAGGTCAGCCGCTGGATGGGCCATCGCCCCTGCCTTCCCGATTCGGTGCCGGTGATAGGACCGAGCCACAGGGTGAAAAGCACCTATTTCGCTTTCGGCCACGGCCATATCGGGCTCACCTGTGCTTCGACGACCGGTCGTCTCATCGCCGAGCTCGTCACGGGTGCAAAGCCTTGCGTCGACCCCGCGCCCTATCGCATCGACCGGTTCTAAGACTGGAGTCTTGCACAGCCATGGTCGACACGGATGACGGTTTCGTCTCCCTGCTGACGCACCAGGCGCAGGCAACGCCGCACCGCCTCTATGCGCGGTTCAACGGCGCGCCAATCACGTTCGGCGAAGTTGACCGCATGTCGTTCGCGCTTGCCCGATGGCTCAGGGAGCAGGGCCTCGCCCCAGGCGACCGCGTCGCGGTCATGCTGCACAACAGCCCCGCCTCTCTCGCTGTGCTGTTCGGGCTCGGCAAAGCGGGGATCGTGTGGGTGCCCATCAACGTGCGCGGTCGCGGCGACAACCTCGCCTATATCCTTACCCATTGCGAGCCGAAGCTCCTGATCGCCCAGCACGACCTTGTGCCCGAGATCGAGGCCTGTGGCGCCGAGCTTGAAAGGCTACCTCTGTGGACCTTCGGCGAACCCGACGCGCCTCGTGCCCTGGAGCCTGTGCTTGCCCGAGGGGAAGGGCTCGATGCCCCGCCACCCAAGGCCGACGATCTCCTTGCTATCATGTACAGCTCGGGGACTACCGGGAGGCCAAAGGGCGTCTTCGTCTCGCATCGCATGCTGCGGTTGTCGGGCGAGGGGTCGGCGCTCGCCTCGGCGGCGAGGGGCGGTGATGTTCTGTTTCTTTGGGAGCCGCTCTATCACATCGGCGGAGCGCAGATGGTCGTCCTGCCGCTGATCCGGGACGTCCATCTTGCCATGGTCGATCGTTTCAGCGCGAGCCGCTTCTGGAGTGAGGCCAAAGCCTATGCCGCGACCCACATGCACTACCTCGGCGGCATCCTGCAGATGCTCCTCAAGCAGCCGCCCAGTGTGCTCGACCGCGCGCACGGCGTACGGGTGGCCTGGGGTGGTGGCTGCCCGCGCGACATCTGGCAGGCCTTCGAGGAGCGCTTCGGCGTCGAGATCCATGAATGCTACGGCATGACCGAGGCCTCGAGCATCACGACGTGGAACGAGCGACGTGTGCTTGGCTCCGTCGGCCGACCGGTTCCCTGGCTGAGGGTCGAGCTGGTGACGCCGCAGGGGGAGTCTGTGGCAACAGGGGAACGTGGCGAAATCGTCGTGCACGCGGGCATCCCGGGCGCCATAACGCGCGGCTACTTCAATTGCCCGGATGCGACCGCCAAGGCGCTGCGTAACGGCGCCCTGCACACTGGCGATATCGGCTCGTTCGATGCCGAGGGTAATCTCTATTTCCATGGCCGCACGACCGACAATGTGCGCGTGAAGGGCGAGAACGTGTCGGCCTTCGAGGTTGAGCACGTGGCGGCCAAGCATCCCGCGGTCGAGGATTGCGCCATGA
>DATEVP010000526.1:0-7201 GCA_035258465.1 Hyphomicrobiaceae bacterium | reverse complement strand
GCAGCTCGCAGCGTCCCCACAGCACGCCGATGCCGGTCGGCCCGTAGGTCTTGTGACCGGAGAAGGCATAGAAATCGACATCGAGCTTGCGTACGTCCAGCGGCCCGTGCGGAGCGCGCTGGGCACCGTCCAGCATGACCTTCGCGCCGACCGCGCGCGCTGCCGCAACGACCCGGGCCACGTCGGTCAGTGCGCCGGTGACGTTGGAGCAGTGGGTGAGAGCCACGAGACGGCAGCGCCGGGTGAGCTCGGAATCGAGCCAAGCGAGATCGAGCCGCCCGTCCGGCGTCATCGGCAGGAAGCGCAGGACGACTCCCCGCTCAGCGGCGAGGCGTTGCCACGGCACCACGTTGCTATGGTGCTCGAGGACGGAGAGCAGGATCTCGTCGCCAGGCTCGAGCCGAGCGCCATAGCAGTGCGCCAGCAGGTTGATCGCCGACGTGGCGCCGTAGGTGAAGACGATCTCTTGGGGCGAATTGGCGTGGAGAAACCGCGCAACACGGCCACGCGCCTCGTTGTAGGCATCGGTCGCTGCGCGCGCCAGGCGGTGCAGACCTTCGTGGACGTTGGCGCGCGCTTGCAGCTCGAAGCGGCGCAGCGCCTCCAGCACGACCGTAGGCATCTGCGCGGTCGCGGCATTGTCCAAGTAGTGCAGGCTCGGGTCTGCCAGACTCGGGAATTCGCGCTTGAGCGCGGCAGCATCAAACGGCCGATTCGGTCTGCGCGCCGTCATATCGACTCACCGGGATCCGGCCAACGTTTCCATGGAAAGCGTCCGCCCGAGACTACTGTCGCCAGCCCGGCGCCTTGCCGCTTGGACCGGCACCAACGCTGCGAGCCGCGGGCCACAGGTCGCGCAGCTCCTCGGGCAACAGCTTGATCAGCTTTTCGATCTCGCCGGGATCAAGCCTGTTCGACATGACATCGAACACCGCCCGGACCGCGCGTTCAGGATCGATCCCCAGGCCGCGAAAAACGTCACCGCTCACGTAGTCCAGAAAGTCTGCCTTGTGGCGTTGCCTGGTCGGCGTTCCGGCCGGGTGCCACCCCTCGTAGTAGAATCCGCGGATCAAGATGGGCAGCTGTGCTCCCAAGTGCACCGCGCTCTCGGGGCCGATCCGATCACGGACCGCATGCAGAGTGGCGCTCAGCACCTTGTATGCATGCCGGCGATCAACCGCGAGGTGCTCCATCAGCTCCTTGAGCCAAAGATTTGTCTGTTGCAGGGTTGTGTCGAAAACGTCGAGGCCGGTTGTCATGGCGGGAAGCTCCCAGGTTGAAACGACGTGTGGCCGGAAGTGTCCGGCACGCCTAGCGGCAGATGAGGTCGGGAATTGTGCTGCGCGCCGGCACCTCTGTGGCGACGCTATCCGCTCAAGTCCGAGCGGCATTGATCTGGAACAACAGCGCTACTCAGTCCAGCGATGGCTTCGGTACCCGGCGTGAAGCTTGCGGCATCGGCCGCCTCGATCAAGTCGACAAACTGGGCTCGGGCGAGGCAGAACCCCGCCGGGAAGCGCGATTGCGCCGATTGCCGACGGAGACGCAAGGTGCTTTGCGCGGTGTGCCGGCAATGCAGGGCCTGACCTCGAGGGATAGGCATTCACTCATGGCGGAGTGCCTCGATGGGGTCCAAGTGTGCCGCGCGGCGCGCTGGGAAGTAGCCGAACACGACGCCGACGATGGCGGAGAATGCGAACGCGATCAGGACGATCGTCGGGTCGAGCACGAACGGGACTTCGAGCGCACGCGTGGCGAGGCCTGCGAGTGCGAGGCCCAGCATGATGCCGATAAGGCCACCCAGCCCCGAAAGCACGATCGCCTCGACCAGGAACTGCATGAGGACTTGCCCCTCCAGCGCGCCGATCGCCAGGCGAATTCCGATCTCGCGCGTGCGCTCGGTCACCGAGACCAGCATGATGTTCATGATGCCGATGCCGCCGACGAGCAGGCTCACGCCCGCGACGGCAGCCAGCAGGCCGGTCAGCACCGTCGTCGTGGCGGTCTGCGTCTGCGCAATCTGCTTCATGTCGCGGACCGAGAAGTCGTCCTCCTTGCCCGTGGTTATGTTGCGCCGCTCCCTGAACAGCCGCTCGATATCCGCCTGAACCTTGGCGGTATCGGTCCCTTCCTGCGCCGATACCCATATCGTGGAGATATCCGAGTTGCCGGCGATGCGCCGCTGAAACATGCGCAGCGGCACGATGACGGTATCGTCCTGGTCCGTGCCGAAGCTCGACTGGCCTTTGGGCGCCAGCGCCCCGATGACCTCGCACGAGACCTTGTTGACCCGGATGTTGCGACCGATCGGATCGTCTCTGCCGAACAGTTTGTCGCGAACGGTCTCGCCGATGACGCAGGCCGCCCGCCCGCTGCGGACCTCGCCTTCGAGGAACCGCCGGCCGGTGGTCAGCTGCCAATCATGCGTGATGAAATAGCCGTTCTCGGTGCCGGTCACTGGCGTGCTGCGATTCTCCGAGCCGTAGACGACGGTTGCGGCCTTTTGGCTGGTGGGCGCCACGGCGCGGACGCCGCGCAGCTGCGCCTTCAGCGCCTCGACGTCGCGGATATTGAAGGGTTTGGCCTCGGAGCTGGCGCGGCCAGGCCCGAACTGGCCCGGCCGAGCAGACAGCAGATTGGTCCCGAGCCTTGCCAGGTCCGCGGCCACCTTGGCGGTGGTGCCGTTACCGATCGTGACCATGGCAATGACCGCACCGACGCCGATCACGATGCCGAGCGTGGTCAGGAACGATCTCAACGCGTTGCGCAGGATGGCCTGCAGAGCCAGCTTGATCGTCTCATAGACCATCACGCGGCCTCTTTGTTCCCTACGTCCGACGCAATACGGCCATCGACAAAGCCGATGGCGCGTCGCGCGTAGGCTGCGATGTCGGCTTCGTGCGTGACCATGATCACCGTAATGCCCTGGTCGCGGTTGAGGCTCGTCAGGAGGTCCATGATGCCTCGGCTGGTCTTGGTATCGAGGTTGCCGGTCGGCTCATCGGCCAGCAGCACGGCCGGATTTGTGACGATCGCACGTGCGATGGCCACGCGCTGTTGCTGCCCGCCGGACAACTGACTGGCTGTGTGGCGCTCGCGACCCTTGAGGCCCACGCGATCGAGCGCCTTGCCCGCCAGCTCGCGCCGCTCTTCGAACGGCATGCCGCGGTAGACGAGCGGCAGCTCGACGTTCTCAACGGCCGAGGTCCGCGCGAGCAGGTTGAAGCCCTGAAACACGAAGCCGATGAAATGCCGGCGCAAGAGTGCGCGCTGGTCACGTGCCAGGGCTCCAACATCGATCCCCTTGAAGAAATACGATCCCGAGGTCGGCGTATCGAGACACCCGATGATGTTCATTGCCGTCGATTTGCCGGAGCCCGATGGGCCCATGATGGCAACGAACTCTCGCTGGGCGATCTTCAGATCTGCGCCGGCAAGCGCGTGCACGGCCCCCTCGCCAGATCCATAGACCTTCGTGACGCCCTCGAAGGCGATGAAGGCCGGAGAGCTATCGGTGGGCTTCTGCACAGCGCCCCGCCTCACGGTTTGGCCGTAGTGCTGTCGACGATGACGCCCTGGCCCTCTTTGATTTCGCCCTTGACGATTTCCGTGCGCTGGCCATCGGACACCCCGACCACGACCGGCACTCGAACAGGGGTATCCTCTTTCAGGACCCACACCCCGCGCTTGGGTCCGCTCTCCTCTCTCTGGCTCGCCGGGCGAAATTGGGGGCGCCCCGGCAGTATCCTGCGCAGGAAGCTCGAACTCCCGGAGGACTGCGCTCGCGAAGGCGGGGCGTATCGCAGCGCCGTATTGGGGACGGTCAGCGCCTTGGGGACCTGCTGCACGACGATCTCCGCCGTCGCCGTCATTCCCGGCCGCAACGAGAGGTCGGAATTGTCGGTCGAGAGAACCGCCTTGTAGGTGACGACGCCCTGCACGACCTCGGAGCCGTAGCGCAGCTCGCGGATGCGCGCCCGAAACCTACGGTCCGGATGGGCATCCACCGAGAATGTGCCCTGCTGGCCCTCCTGGACTTTGCCGACGTCGGCCTCGTCGACGTCGACTTGTACCTCCATCTGCGTGAGATCCTCAGCGATCGTGAAGAGGATGGGGGCCTGGAAGGAGGATGCGACGGTCTGGCCGGGGTCGACGTTGCGCTTCAGGACCACGCCGTTGATCGGGGAGACGATGCGCGACTTGAGGAGGTTGGTCTCATTGAGCTCGACATCGGCTTCGGCAACCCCGACATCGGCCTTGGCGCTTTCTACCGCGGCGACGGCCCGGTCGTTGGCCGCCTTGGCCGTATCCAAGTCCTGTTGCGACGAGACCCTGCTCGTCGCGAGCGTCTTCTTTCTCTCATAGGCGAGCCTCCTCTCGACCAACGTGGCTTCGGCATCGAGGACCTTGGCTTTCGCCGAGGCAAGCTTGGCACGCGAGCTGTTCAGCGTCGCCTTGAGCTTGTCGGTGTCGAGCTCGGCGAGCGCCTGGCCGACTTTCACCGGCGAGTTGAAGTCCACGGAGACGTTGCGGATGGTGCCCGACAATTCGCTCGAGACATCGACCTGGTTCGTCGGCTGCACGGAGCCGGTCGCCGTGATGATGACCGTTAGATCGATACGGCTCGCCGGCTCGACAACGAAGGTCTGCTCGGCGCTCGAGCCGCTGCGCAGCATGACAGAGATGGCAAGCAACAGGAGGACCGCGGCCAGCCCTCCCCACACCAGCAGCTTGCGGTCCAGGACTCGAGACACGCGCCGCTTGTCGAGGCCGAGCAAGGCGCGGATCTCCGAGTGCTCGTCCGGTGTGGGCTGTTTGTTCATTGTTGTCACCGCTGCTTCTCCCGGGGAGCATGCATCCTAGGCAGCTGCGGCGCGGCGGGGATTGATGTGGCTCAATCCACCCGAAGGCATTGACCTTCAACAATCGGCTAAGCGGTTGATCTCAATCAACGGTCCGGCCGATACTTCCGCCTATCAAGCGGGAGATTTCCATCGCGCGAGGCCGCCATGGCGTACAAGACGGTACTGGTCCACTGCAACGACAGGAGCCGGATTGCGCGCGTGCTTGCGCCCGCAACGCAGATCGCTGCCGCGTTCCAGGCGCACCTCATCGGGCTCTCTGTCACACCACCCATCGTCATCATCCCCACGGGCATGCCGGGCGCCCCCGACACCATGGTGATCGACGAGCACTGCAAGGCCTACCGCAAGGACAACCCCGAGATGAAGGCGGCGTTCGACGCCGCAGGTCGCGCGCGGAGCCTTGCCGCGGAGTGGCGCGAGGTCGATGCGGAGAGCACGAGCGTCGCCGAAGTCGCGCTACAGCATGCACGCGCTGCCGATCTCGTCGTCGCCGCGCAGGCCGAAGCGAAATGGCCAGGCTCCGAGCGCCTCGATATCGCCGACCGCCTGGTGCTCGGGAGCGGTCGCCCGGTGCTGATTGTTCCGAACGAGGGTCCGCAGCGAGACGTGGGAGAGAGGGTGCTGGTTGCATGGAATGCCCGCCGCGAGGCGGCGCGCGCGGTGTTCGACGCGCTGCCGCTCCTGCAGCGGGCAAAAGAGGTGAAAGTGATCTGGGTCAACCCGCAGTCCGAGGGCGAGCTCGCCCGGGATGTCCCTGCAGCAGACATTTGTACCGCGCTCGCGCGCCACGGCGTGAAGTGCGAAGCGACCCAAGCCGTGCAGCCGCACAGCAACGTCGGCCGCACGCTGCTCATGCAGGCCAAGGACTACGGCGCGGACCTGCTGGTGATGGGATGCTACGGGCACTCGCGGTTGCGCGAATTCGTGCTCGGCGGTGCCAGTGAGTACGTCCTGCGGCACATGACGGTTCCGGTTCTGATGTCGCACTAGCGACCATCATCTTGCTGATCGTAACCGGCGGCTGCCTGCTGGCCTTCACGCAGGAGTACCGCGCTTCGGCGGCTATGGCGCGGCCCAGCAGGCTCCTGCTGACGGCCACTGCCGTCGTCAGCCTGCTGGCGGTGAGCCTTCCCTACGCGGGCGCCGTGGCGCAAGCATTCGGATTCCTGCCGCTGCCCCTGCTGCTGCTGATCGCGACGTTCCTGATCGTCCTGCTCTATGTGGTCGCCACCGAGCTCACCAAGCTGTGGTTCTACGGGTGGCTGATGAGAGCCCGGGTTGACGGCGCCCGCGCATCCGCAGCAGAGGACGCAAGTTGATCTCGCAGGGCCGGTAGGCTCAGCACGGTCGGCCGCGTTCATCGTTGCGGCAATGCAATGTGATGAAGTGTAAGAAACCGTCGCAGCGGCCATTTGGACGGTTGGAGTCCTCGGTTCACTTGCTGCGTGCAAGATCGTAAAGATAGCTGAGAATTGCAGCGACATCCTCGTCGGAGAAGCTGATCTGCGGCATCTGCTTGTGCTTGGAGACCATGCCCTCCGACAGCTCCTCCTGCAGCTCTCGCGTAGCATATCGGCCGTAGATGTCCCGCATCGGCGGCGCCGCCTTGAGTGGGCTTTCGCCGGCGGCTTCAATGGCGTGGCACCGTGCACAGTGTTTGTGAAGGATCGCCTTGCCTTGCGTGCTCCTGTCGCCCGCGTATGAGACTGACGGCCAGCACGTCGCCAGCAGCAGGGCCTGGCAGACAAAGAACATCGTCGTGGGAAATGCCTTGGCCCTCGAATTGCCCTTGCTACTCATGCGGGGCGCCCGTGGCACAGCGATCAGTCAGGACCGGCTGTCGCGCAGCCTTGACCTCGTCAAGCCGACCCGTGGGCGTGACATAGGGTGCCGAGCGCAAGAGCTCGGGGCTCGAGCGCGCCTCCTCCGCGATCGCGTGCATGGTACCGACAAAGGCGTCGAGCGTTGGCTTGCTCTCGGTCTCGGTGGGCTCAATCATGAGTGCCTCGCGGACGATCAGCGGAAAGTAATTGGTCGGCGGGTGGAAGCCATAGTCGATGAGGCGCTTGCTGATATCAAGGGCGCGAGCGATGGAGCCTTCAATGTGCCCCTCGCAGACGAACTCGTGCCGCCCACCCATGCCGGCGATTGGGTTCACCAGGAAGCCGACAACCGCCATCGCAACCAAGCCAGGCTTTTCCGACACCGGGAGTTTACGGGCCAGCAGGATATGGCTTGGACGGGCCGGATGGTTGACCTCCGTCAATGCTCGCCCGTGGCTGGCGTCGAATTTGAGTGGGTTCCCCGACGCAAACCCAGCAGGGAGGAGGCCAATG
>DATEVP010000525.1:0-3040 GCA_035258465.1 Hyphomicrobiaceae bacterium | reverse complement strand
GGCGACGCAGGGGCTGCACAAGCGCTTCGGCTCGCTCGTTGTGGCCGGCGACATCAACCTCACGATACCTCATGGCGTGCGCTATGCCCTGATCGGGCCCAACGGCGCCGGCAAGACCACGCTCATCAACCTGATCACCGGCATGGCGCGTCCCGATGCCGGAAAGATCTTTCTCGGCGATGCCGACATCACCACCTTCAAGCCCGACGTCCGCGTCAAGCGCGGACTGGTGCGCACATTCCAGATCAATACCCTGTTCCCGCATCTCAACGCGCTCGAGGCAGTGACGCTTGCCGTGTGCGAGCGGCGCGGGGTGGCCGGCGCGTGGTGGAAGCCGTTGCCCGCCTACGCCGCCGCCGTCGAGGAGGCCTACGCCATTCTCGAGACGCTGACGCTGGCGGCCGATTGCTGCCGCCTGACGCGAGAGCTAGCCTACGGCCAGCAGCGGCTGCTCGAGATTGCGCTGGCGCTGGCGGCGCGGCCGAAGGTGCTGCTGCTCGACGAGCCGGCGGCGGGCGTGCCGCGCGAGGAGAGCGCCGAGCTGTTTGCGGCCATCGCCGGCCTGTCGAAAGATATCACTGTCCTCTTCATCGAGCACGACATGGACATCGTGTTCCGCTTTGCAAGCCGCATCATCGTCATGGTCGGGGGGCGCATCCTGGTGGAGGGCACGCCGCCGGAGATCGCGGCCGACGCGCGCGTGCGCGAGGTCTATCTCGGCGGGGATGCGCCATGAAGGGAGGCCTGCTCGCGGTCAAGGAGATGCGTGCCGGCTACGGCGATGCGGTGGTGCTCGACGACATCTCTTTCGATGTCCCCGAGCGCGGCAGCCTGGCCGTGCTCGGCCGCAACGGGGTCGGCAAGTCCACCCTGCTGCTCAGCATCATGGGCTACACCGAGGTGAGCCGCGGCCAGGTGCTGTGGCGCGGCGAGGACATCACGGCCATGCAGCCGCACCGTCGTGCCCGCTCGGGGCTCGGCTGGGTGGCGCAGGAGCGCGAGATATTTCCCTCGCTCTCCGTGCAGGAGAACCTGACCGTGGCGTCGCGGCCGGGACGCTGGGATCTGCGGGCCGTCTATCAGTTGTTCCCACGCCTGGCCGAGCGGCGTGATAACATGGGCAACCAGCTGTCGGGAGGCGAGCAGCAGATGCTGGCGATCGCGCGCACGCTCATGACCAATCCGGCGCTGCTCCTGCTCGACGAGCCGCTCGAAGGTCTCGCCCCGATCATCGTCGAGGAGCTGCTGGCCGCCCTGCGCAAGGTCATCCGCGAAGAGGGGATGTCGGTAATCCTGGTCGAGCAGAAGGCGCGCAAGGTCCTCGGTTTCACGGATCAGGCGATCATCCTCGATCGCGGCCGCATCGTCTTCAAGGGCGACAGCGCGGCGCTGGCCGGCGATGCCGCCACACTGGAGGCGCATCTGGGCGTCGCCGATGCCGGCGGCCCTCGTCGGGACGGAATTTCGCTGCATTGACGACGCGATGGGACGCGGCCCATCCGCGTTTTATAGTTGACGAACGGGCCAGGGCCGTTTTCGGTCGAGCAAAGAGCAAATGGAGGACCCCATGAAGCCGCCCTTCCGAGCCGACATGGTCGGCAGCCTGCTGCGTACCGAGCCTTTGAAGGACGCGCGCGCCAAGCGCGAGAAGGGCCAGATCACACCCGACCAGCTGAAGAAGGTCGAGGACGAGGAGATCCGCAAGATCATCAAGAAGCAGGCCGACGTCGGCCTGCAGCTGGCGACCGACGGCGAGTTCCGCCGCTCCTGGTGGCACTTCGATTTCTACTGGCACCTCACGGGCTGCGAGCGCGTGGTTCTCGACCACGGCATCCAGTTCCACGGCGTGCAGACCAAGCCCGAGAGCCTCAAGGTGACGGGCAAGCTCGACTTTCCCGCCGACCACCCAATGCTCGATCATTTCAAGTTCCTGAAGGCCAACACCAAGGCCGTGCCGAAGATGACCATCCCCTCGCCGTCGGTGATGCACTTCCGTGGCGGGCGATCGGCGATCAACAAGACGGCCTATCCCGAGATGGGCGCCTACTTCGACGATCTCGCCAAGCTTTACGGCAAGGCCATCAAGGCCTTCTACGACGCCGGCTGCCGCTACCTGCAGCTCGACGACACGGTATGGGCGTATCTCTGCTCCAAAGAGCAGATGGAGCAGGCGCGCCAGCGCGGCGAGGAGCCCGACAAGCTCGCCGGCATCTACGCCCGGACCATCAACACCGCCCTCAAATCGAAGCCCGCCGACATGGTGATCACCACCCACGTCTGCCGCGGCAACTTCCGCTCGACCTGGATCTCCGAGGGCGGCTACGAGCCCGTGGCCGAGCTGCTGCTCGCAGGCATCGACTACGACGGCTACTTCCTCGAGTACGACACCGACCGCGCCGGCGGCCTCGAGCCCTTGCGCTTCCTGCCGAAAGGCAAGAAGCGCGTGGTGGTCGGCCTCGTCACCTCAAAAAGCGGGACGCTGGAGAAAAAGGACGACATCAAGCGCCGGCTAAACGAGGCGGCGAAATATGCGCCCATGGACCAGCTCGGCCTTTCGCCCCAGTGCGGCTTTGCCTCCACCGAGGAGGGCAACGTCCTCACCGAGGACCAGCAGTGGGCGAAGCTCAAGATGATCGTCGATATCTCGCGCGAGGTGTGGAAGTAATGTTCTCCCTCTCCCCATCATTTCTCAATGATGGGGAGAGGGTCCGGGTGAGGGGCGGCCAGACGCGCCGGCGCAAGCTTCTGCCCCTCACCTAGCCCTCTCCCCGGAAGCCCTCGGGCATGCTGTGGATGTGACGTCTTTGGGGAAGGCCCGAGGGCTCGCGGGGAGAGGGAATCCGCGCGCAATCTCGGAGTGCCACTTTGGCTGCAATGCTGATCATCCTGGGCCTGGTTTTTGCGCTCGCCGTGCAGCCGCAGCTGTGGGTGCGCAAGGTGATCGGCCGGCATTCGGCCGACCGCGCCGACTTCCCGGGAACGGGGGGAGAGTTTGCCCGCCACGTCCTCGACGAGATGAAGCTCGGCCACGTCAAGGTGG
>DATEVP010000524.1:0-2237 GCA_035258465.1 Hyphomicrobiaceae bacterium | reverse complement strand
TCGTAGCGCCGCCCGAAGCGGAAGCCCGGCACGTTGACGCGTTCCTGCAAATGCTCGCGGTTGTACCAGCGCTCGAAGTGGTCGTAGCCCTCGGGCGCGATGTCGTTGAAGACGGAGAGGATCCCGGCCATCTGCCCGCCCTCACGCCGCATCGCGGCCGGCGGCCTTGCCCAACATGCCGGCCTCCACCAGCGCCTCGCGGATGCGGGCGATCTCGGGGCGCCCGATCTTGACCAGCGGCGGGCGCACGTAGGCGCGCGGCTGCCGGCCCAGCAGCACCAGCGCCTCCTTCATGCGGTTGTGCATGTCGACGAACGGGTCGGCATAGAACACCCGCGCCAGCGGCTCGATGCGCTCGTTGATGCGGCGCGCCTCGGCCAGATCGTTCTCGCGCACGGCCTTGAAGAGCTGCGCCTGCAGGTCGGGGATGACGCTGCCGCTCCCGGACAGCAGGCCGTTGCAGCCGAGCACGAGCGAGGAGAACAGCCAGGCGCTGTGCGTGGTGAGCACGTTCACCGGCCGGGGCAGGCTCTGCAGCGTGCGGATGTGCCATTCGTGATGCGGCACGTTGCCGATCCAGTCCTTGATGGCGCGGATGGACGGCACCGCCTCGCACATCTCGAGCAGCGTATTCTTCGGATAGCCCTGGCCGGTGGCGAGGGGATACTGGAAGGCGATCAGGGGCAGATCGGTGGCGTCGGCGATGCGCTTGAAGTGGGCAATCGCCATGGCCGCCGACTGTCCGAGCGTGAAGGGCCCCGGCGGGAACACGAGCAGCGCGGAAGCGCCGCCCTCGGCCGCCATGCGGGCAATCCGCGCCGCCTCCAGGCTGCCGTCGGCCCATATGCCATTGATGATCGGCACGCGGCCGCCGATCTCGTCCTGGGCGATCGCCAGCACGCGCCGCTGCTCCTCGAAGGTGCAGGACGCCACCTCGGTCGAGTGCGCGTTGATGGTGATGGCGGTGATACCCGACGTCGAGCCCACGTCGCGCAGGTGCTTGCGGAAGTTCGCCTCGTCGATCTGCAGCTCCGCATCGAACGGCAGCAGCACCGCCGGGATCACGCCGTGGGGGACGTAATTCTTGTGCCGGGCCATGAACGATCCTCGCTGTTTCGCCGACTTGGCGCGCCTCGCCAACCTCAGTCCTGAGCCTGTCGAAGGACGGCCCACGATCTCAGCCGTGCTTCGACAAGCTCAGCACGAGGCACCGATTGGCGCTCCGCCACACTCTTCGCTACGGCACTGCCCTTGGTCAAGGTGCGGTGCGGGAAAGGAGCCCTGTCAGCGGCTCATACCCCGGCCGCCATTTGCCCTCAGGCATCGCGGAACTTGGGCTTGCGCTTCTCCTCGAACGCGGCGGCACCTTCGTCCGAATCCTCGGTCTGGAACGACAGCGTCGACAGATCGCACTCCACCTTCAGGCCCTCGTTGAGCGGCAGGTCGAGGGCACGCTGCACCGCCTCGCGCGCAAAGCCCAGCACCGGCAGGCTGTAGCCGGTGAACTCGCGCGCGAACGCCAGCCCGGCCTCCACGGGGTCGCCCTCGACCAGGCGGTTGACGAGCCCGATCCGCTCCGCCTCCTCGGCGCCGACCGTGCGCCCCGTGAGAACCAGCTCCATGGCGCGCGCCTCGCCGATCACGCGCGGCAGCCGCTGCGTGCCGCCGTAGCCGGGGATGGTGCCGAGCTTGATCTCGGGCTGGCCCATCTTGGCGTTCTTCGTCGCCAGCCGGAACGTGCAGGCGAGCGCCAGCTCCAGCCCGCCGCCGAAGGCGTAGCCGTTGATCACGGCGATGGAGGCCATCGGCAGCGTGTCGAGCTTGGCGAACGTGCTCTGGCCGAGCTCGGTGCCGCGCTTCTGCTGCATCAGGGTGCGGTTGCGGAACTCCTTGATGTCGGCGCCGGCGCAGAAGGCCTTGGTGCCGGCGCCGGTGACGATGAGCGCGCGGGCCTTGGACTTCGCCACCTCGTCGAAGGCGGCGCCGATCCGGCGCATGATGTCGAAGGAGAGCGCGTTGAGCGCCTCGGGGCGGTTCAGGGTCAACACCGCGCACTCGTCGCGGGTGGTCAGCTCGACGGACATCAGGCAACACCCTCCTTCGATTGATACCGCACCGCGGCGGGAGCGATCTCGCCGCGCTTGGCCATCTCCACCAGCTCCCGCTTCAGGATCTTGCCACTGGCGGTGAGCGGAAACGCCTCGAGCCGCACGAAAAACTCCGGCATGTCGTACTTG
>DATEVP010000523.1:0-2924 GCA_035258465.1 Hyphomicrobiaceae bacterium | reverse complement strand
GGGAAGCGTGGCCGCGTGTGCGGCCAGAGGTGAAACTATGCAGAGAAAATCCCGAGTCAAATACTATGATTTTGAATTGTTCCAGTTCGAAAGAGCGAGCCGCCATTTTGCGGGATCATTCCATTTCGTAGCAAATTCTCGACTTTATGCGCTGTCTTTTTTTGCAACACCAGAAAGCGGGTTGGTAAGCCTCCGGCGAAGGCCGCCTTGCGGTGACGTTTGAAGATAGCTCTTGTTGGTGCGGTTGGTCGCGGCGGGAGTTGTTCCGTGGGTATGTCTGGAGATAGGCCTTCGCGGCGGTACGACGTGGTTGCGGAAGCCCGCCGGAGGTGGAGCGAGGCCGAGAAGCGGGCGATCGTCGAGGAAGCGTCTGGCGCCTGCACCAATGTCTCGGCGGTGGCGCGCCGTCACGGAATGAAGCCGAGCCTGCTGTTCCGCTGGAAGAAGGAACTCGGCGCGGCGGGCCCGAAGCCTTGCGCCTTCGTGCCCATGGCCTTGGCGGCGCCGGAGAGGCCTATGTCCCTTGCCGGTTCCTTGGCCGATGCCGAACCTGCCGGGCCTGCGGTGTCGCGGAGCGATATCGAAATCGAGCTCGCGAACGGACGACGTTTGCGGGTCGGTACGAAAGCCGACCTGACGGCGTTGAGGCGGATCATCACCATCCTGGAGGAGTAATGATCCCCGTGCCCTCAGGTGTCCGGGTGTGGCTGGCGACCGGGCATACCGACATGCGCAAGGGGTTCGCGTCGCTGGCCCTGCTTGTCCAAGAGACCCTGACGACCGATCCGCATGCCGGGCATCTGTTCGTGTTCCGCGGCAAGCGCGGTGATCTGGTAAAGATCATCTGGCACGACGGGCAGGGCGCCTGCCTGTTCTCGAAGCGGCTGGAGCGTGGGCGTTTCATCTGGCCGGCGGCGTCTGAAGGCGCGGTGATGATATCTCCGGCCCAGCTCGGATACATGCTCGAGGGGATCGACTGGAGGGCGCCGCAGAAAACGTGGCGGCCGCAAATCGCGGGATAAGTGTGGCACGCACGACTCGTGTCGTGGATTATCGTCACGTCGCTGATCGCCGGCGCGGCGAAGCAGCTATTGTGCGCGCATGATGCGACCACTTGGAAGCCCCCTTGCGGGGCTCGATCCGGCAGAGCTTCCCGATGACGTCGCAACGCTCAAGGCGATGCTGGTTGCCGCCAACGTTCGTGTCGGCAACCTCGACGCCGAGATCGCGAACCTGAAGCTCACGATTGCAAAACTGCAGCGCGCCGAGTTCGGCGCCTCATCGGAGCGCGGCTCGAAACTCCTCGACCAGCTCGAGCTGCAGCTCGTCGAACTCGTTGAGAAGGTCTCTCAAGCGAGGGCCGCCGCCGAGATCGCCGCAACGCCGCCGGCAGCAACCGAAAAGCCTGCCCGGCGGCCATTGCCCGCTCACCTCCCGCGTGAGCGTGTCGTGCATATCGCGGCAGCGGTCTGCCCCTGCTGTGGCGGCGCTTTGCGCAAGCTCGGCGAGGACATCACCGAGACGCTGGAGTTGGTGCCGGCCAAGTGGAAAGTCATCCAGCACGTGCGTGAGAAGCTGTCGTGCCGCAAATGCGAGGCCATCACCCAGGCGCCCGCGCCATCGCATCCGATCGCGCGCGGCCGAGCCGGGCCGCAGCTTCTGGCGCAGATCCTGTTTTCGAAATACCGGGCGCATCTGCCGCTGAACCGCCAGAGCGACATCTACGCGAAGGAAGGCGTCGATCTCGACGTCTCGACGCTGGCGGATTGGGTCGGCGCGTGCACGGCGACGCTGATGCCGCTGGTCGAGGAAATCGAAAAGCACGTTCTTTCAGGCGAACGCATTCACGCCGACGACACGACGGTACCAGTGCTCGCCAAAAACAAATGCACCACCGGGCGGTTGTGGACCTACGTGCGCGATGATCAACCCTTCGGTGGCCAAGCGGCGCCGGCCGCGCTGTTCCACTACTCGCCCGACCGCGGGGGCGAGCATCCCGAAAAACATCTCGCTGGATACTGCGGCCTCATGCAGGCCGACGCCTACTCCGGCTACAACGGTCTCTACGTCCAAGGCCGCAGGCCCGGCCCGATCTTAGAAGCGGCGTGCTGGGCGCACGGGCGGCGCAAGTTCTTCGAACTGGCCGAGCTGCAAAAGCCGCCCGTCGCCATCGAAGCCGTGCGGCGCATCGACGAGCTGTTCGCCATCGAGCGCGAGATCAACGGGCAATCTGTCGAGCATCGACGAAGAGTGCGGCAGGAGCGATCGAAGCCGCTTGTCGAGCTCCTCGAAGAATGGCTGCGCGAGGAGCGGCGAAAGCTCTCGTCGAAAAGTCCCGTCGCGAAAGCGATCGACTACAGCCTCAAACGATGGGCCGCGTTCACGCGGTTCTTGGACGATGGACGTATCTGCCTGTCGAACAATGCGGCTGAGCGGGCCGTGCGGGGCATCGCGGTCGGGCGGAAAAACTGGACCTTCTGCGGCTCGGACTCGGGCGGTCAGCGCGCCGCCGCGATCTACACCCTGATCGAGACCTGCAAGCTCAACGACGTCGACGCCCGCGCCTGGCTCGCCGACGTCCTTGCCCGCATCGCCGACCACCCCGCCAAGCGCATCACCGAGCTGCTGCCGTGGAACTGGAAAGCGGCTCAGCCACAAGCCCAAGCCGCCTGAGCGCGACCCTCCTCCCCTGCGGCCTTGGCCGGATGCTTACGAACAGCTTCGGTGTCCTCCGTCTCATTGCTGCACTCGTCGTGGTCCTCAGCCACAGCTATGGATTGGTCTACGCCGCCGGGACGCAAGAGCCCCTGTTCGAGGTCACGGGCTTCAATCTTGGACAGCACGCGGTGCATGTGTTCTTCGTATTGAGCGGACTATTGGTGACCGCCAGCCTCATGAAAAGTGCGTCAATTCCAGCCTACCTT
>DATEVP010000522.1:0-5057 GCA_035258465.1 Hyphomicrobiaceae bacterium | reverse complement strand
GATCGGGCGATCGAGTATCTGGGGATCATCGTCGATCAGGAGACCAACGCCCTGCGCACCCGCGCGGCGGTCGATCTCGCGGGGTTCAACACCAAGAAAAACCAGGGGTTGCTCGAGCTCAACCGGGCGCTGCGCGCGCTCGATGCCGGCGCCACGAGCCGGTCGGTCGCATCACGTCTCGCCGATCTGCGCGCCAGGCTCGATGTCAACCGCGCGCTCTTGAAGATGCATTTGGAGGCCGTGCGGGAGGTCGCGAGCGTCGTTGCCGACGCCATTAGAGACAGCGACTCGGACGGCACCTATTCGCCCCCGGTCCGCGCCCACGGCAACAGGCCATGATCAAGCTGATCCTATCGGGATTGTGGGTCTGCCTCGTCACCCTGCTCTCGACCTACGGCGTCGTCTCCTGGCAGGCGGCGGCGCGCCCGCCTGAGCCCGAGACCGCGACGGTGTTCGGCGGCATCGAGTCGATCAAGACGAGAATGATCAGTGTGCCAATCGTCGCCGACAATGCCGTGCAGGGCTACGTCATGGCGCAATTCGTGTTCACCGTGGATGGCAAGGTGATGAAGCGCCTTGCCCTGAAGCCAGATGTCTTTCTGGTGGATGAGGTCTTCAAGGCCATCTATGGCGGCGGCAGCATCGATTTTCGCCAGTTCAAGAAGCAGGATCTGCCGGGCCTGTCCAAGCAGATTGCCGGCAACGTCAACAAGCGGCTGGGCGTTCGTCTCATCGACGACGTCCTGGTGCAGGACCTGAACTACATCCCGAAGGACCAGGTGCGCGGCGGCCAGAAGTTCTGAAAAAGTGCGGCGGTGACTTGCCTCAGCTCCGCTGAGGAGCGGGGGAATCGGCCGCAGCCGGCTCGGGGGCGAATGCCCGGGCAATCTCCTGAAACGCGTCCACTGAGGGTGGATCGTCGGGGCTCTGCTTGATGGCCTCGTACAATTTGGGAACGAGATCGATGGCCCTGTCCAGGGCGGCATCCGTTCCGCCCCGGTAGCCGCCCATGAGGCGCAGATCGCGCGTATCCTCGAAGCGGGCAATCATCGCCCGCAGCTTCATGATGAGCGTGGCCTGCTCGGCCGTCCAAGCGCGGTTGGAGAGGCGCGACACCGAGCTCAGCACGTTGACCGCCGGATACCGCGCCTGATCGGCGATCGCCCGGTCGAGCACGATGTGCCCGTCCAGCGTTGCGCGGATGCTGTCGGCCACCGGATCGTTGTGGTCGTCGCCGTCCACGAGCACCGAAAAGAAGCCCGTGATCGCGCCGCCGCCCTCCTCGCCGGGGCCCGCGCGCTCCAGAAGCTTGGGCAGCTCGCTGAACACGCTCGGCGTATAACCGCGCGCCACCGGGGGCTCGCCTGCGGCAAGCGCGACCTCGCGGGCTGCATGCGCAAAGCGCGTCATCGAATCGACGAGCAGCAGGACGTTCTCGCCTTGGTCGCGGAAATGCTCGGCGATGGTGAGTGCCGTCTTCGGCGCCAGCCGCCGCATCATGGGGCTCTCATCGCCGGTGGCAACCACGGCAACCGTCCGCGCCTTGCCCGACGAGCCCAGCACGTCCTCCATGAATTCGCGCACCTCGCGCCCGCGTTCTCCCACCAGAGCAATGACGCAGGTGTCGAAACCCTGCGATCGCGCCAGCATGGCGAGCAGCGTGGACTTGCCGATGCCGGACCCGGCGAAAATCCCTACTCGCTGTCCTGCGCACACCGGCGCGAAGAGATCGATGGCTTTTACCCCTGTCCTCACCGGGGTGCGGATGCGCTGCCGCCGCATCGGGGCGGGCGGCTCGCGCTCAGTGGAAACCGCGCGCTGGCCCTGCGTGAGCGGCCCACCGCCGTCGATGGCCAGGCCGAGGGCGTTGACAGTGCGGCCTTTCCAGGTGGCGTGGGGGCTGAGCGTGACAAACCCGCGCCGCCAGACGGTGGTGCCCAGGCCGGCGCGAAGCACGGTCTCGAAGGACTTGACGACGACGCCCGCCGCATCGATGCGAACGACCTCGCCGAGCTGCGGCCCGTCCTCCGTCGCCAATTCCACGCACTCGCCGAGCTTCACGAAGGCCGAGAGGCCGCTCACCCGGCAATAGGTCGGTGTCACCTCCGTCACGCGGCCTCCGATGGCCGTCTTGTGCTGGGTCGCAGCCAGGAGAGACAAGGCAACGCCGAGCGCGTCCAGCCTGTGTCTCGGCGCCGAGTGCGGGCCGGGCTCGTTGATCGTGGCGGCGAGAGCGTCGGTCATGCGTGGCTCCGCTCAGCCATTTGAGGCGTGCCCGCTCAGCTGGTGGCGCCCAGCGTCCGGATGGCTTCCTGCTGCGCGGAGTCCGATTCCTTGAGCGAGGCTGCGACAGCCTCGAACGCGTGCTGCACCATGATGAGCTTGGTGATCTCCAGGACCGGATTGACGTTGGCGCGCTCGGTGTAGCCCTGTTGCATGCCGACCTTGACGAAATCGAGTGCCGGTGCCGCCGGCCGGTCGGGGATGACGCCGGAGTTCTCGAAGCGCTTCAGCGCCGCCTTGTCGTCGATCTGGAAGAGGCCGATCGCGCCGATCTGGCGGTTGTTCTGGGTGATGGTGCCGTCGCGGGCGATGCGCGGCGGGCCGGCGTTGGGATCGAGCCGGATCGGCGCGCTTCCCGCATCCAGGACGGCATGCCCGTTGAGGGTCAGGAGCTCCCCGGTCTCGGTCATCCGCGTGCGCCCATCGCGGGTATAGACACGGCCCGCAGGCGTCTGGATCGCCATCCAGGCATCGCCCTCGACCGCCACGTCGAACGGGTTGTCGGTTTTGACGAACTCGCCCGCTCGCCGCGACAAGTATGTGTCTCCGGCCGAGGCGAAGGCAACGGGATCGAGGGTCGCTCGCGACAGCAGCGTCTCGAATTTCACCTCCTCGGCGCGAAAGCCCACCGTCGTCGCGTTGGCGACGTTGTTGGCGATGGTTTCGAGCCTGCGCTGCAACGCGATCTGCGCGGACAGCCCGACCGAGAAGTTGGTCTGCATGGGCTCAAGACCCTCCGAGCTTCAAGTTCTGCAGGCTGGCGAGGAGATCGGCGCCCACGCCGAGCTCGCGCGGCTGGGCGAACAGGAGGGCCGGCGATGCCGGCGTCGATCTGGTGTTCCCGAGGTCCCAGAGACTGGCGAAGCGATTGAGAAAGCGGGCGATCTTTTCTGGGTCCTTCAGCTCGTCGATGTCGAGCCGCCGGGCAATCATTTCCGCCTGCTTGTCGATGTCCATCATCGCTGTGGCCGGGGAAATGCCGAGCGCCGTCTGCACCACCTTGAGGAGGGCGAGATCGGCGAGTATGCCGAGGGCGCTCGTTACGGTCGGCGCCTTGCGCTCGAAATAGAGGGCCAGCCGCACGCCCTCGTTCTGCGCGCCGGCGTCCTCCTCCAGCGTCTGGCGTATGTAGCGGTCGACGGTTCCCTGCCGCGTGCGATCGAAAACGGTGGTCGTTTCGCCGTAGCGGGCGAAGTTGAACGCTTCCGCGAACTCCCGATAGCGGTGGTCGGACAGGGTGTTGGCAAAGCTGTCGCGCTCGTCGATGCCTTCGACCAGCACCTTCCTCATCAGCGCCTTCGCGTAGGTCAGGTCGCCGAGGCCGAAAGCCTTCATCGCGTAAGAGAAAAGACGCTTGTCGGCGAGGAAATCATCGACCGATTTCACGTCCTCGATATGCGACAGATAGTACTCCGTTTCCCGCGACACCTGCGGTTTGGCGGCGACGTTGTCGAGAGACCGCGGCAGGTCCGCGGCGATGAGGGTGTAGCCGGCGAGAGTGGTCAGCACAACGCGAGCCCCCGTTGCGTCCGAAACATCCGAATGTGACGCACGCGGCTTGCCCGAAGCTGACGGTCCAGGTCCCGCCGGCCTCCCCGCCCTCGTCAAATCAGGCTCGCGCAAGGACGAACCGCTTAAGAGAGGAGTGGCCGGACGGAATCAGGAGCCATTACGTGACGATCATCATCGGTCTCCTCATCACGCTCGGCTGTCTGCTGGGCGGCTTCGTTGCCATGGGCGGGCACGTTTATGTCATCTGGCAACCCTGGGAATACGTGATCATCTGCGGCTCGGCGCTCGGCACTTTCGTCGTCGCCAATCCGATGAAAACCATCAAGGACAGCGGCACGGCGATGGTCGAAGCCTTCAAGAATGCCGCCCCGACCAGCCGCGAGTATCTGGACGTTCTGGGGGTGCTCTTCTCGCTGATGCGGGAGCTGCGCGGCAAGCCGCGCAACGAGGTCGAGGCCCATTTCGACGACCCCCATCAATCGCCGGTGTTTCAGCGATTTCCCAGCATCATCAAGAACGACGAGCTTCTGACCTTCATCTGCGACTACTGCCGGCTGATCATCATGGGCAATGCCCGCACGCATGAGATCGAGGCGCTGATGGATGAGGAGATCCAGACCATCCGCAGCGACAAGCTGAAGTGCTACCACGCCATGAGCACCGTGTCGGAAGCCTTTCCCGCGCTCGGCATCGTTGCCGCAGTGCTCGGCGTGATCAAGGCCATGGGCGCCCTCGACCAGGCGCCCGAGGTGCTCGGCCACCTCATCGGCGCCGCGCTGGTCGGCACGTTTGCCGGCATTTTCTTCTCCTATGCGGTCGTCTCCCCGATCGCCACCAAGATCAAAACCGTGCGCGAGAAGAAGATGAGGCTCTATGTGCTCACCAAGCAGACCCTGCTCGCCTTCATGAACGGCGCCATGCCGCAGGTGGCGCTCGAGTACGGGCGCAAGGCCATCTCAGCCTACGAGCGGCCGTCGATCGACGAGGTGGAGCGGGAGACGCTGCCCGGAGCCGGAACGCAACCTGAGGCGACGCGCAGTGAGGCGGCTTGATCGGCGATGACGGCGAGCGACAAGCAATCCGCGCTCCAAAGCCTGCAGGGGCTCGTCGGTGGCCGCGCCGGCGGCGTCGAGCGCCTGCCGATGCTGCGGGTCGGCTTGGAACAGGTTGGCAAGGCTTGTGCGGAGGATCTGCGCAACCTTGCGTCGATCCCGATGCGGCTCGTGCTGCAAGGCATCGAGAGCGGCACGGCGGGCGACCTG
>DATEVP010000521.1:0-5952 GCA_035258465.1 Hyphomicrobiaceae bacterium | reverse complement strand
GTTGTCGGTCTCGATGCGATCGCCGAGCTGTTCTTGCGCTCCGTGGAGGAATTCGCCGCCGATCGCGTCAAGGTGGCGGGCCTGCTTGGTCCGGCTGAGCGTCACCGCGGCCGGCTGCTGCGGCGCTATCCGGTTGTCGGCGTGCCCGAGGAGCTGGACCGGGTGCTGAGCGAGCTCGAGGTCCACGGCGTCTCCGTCGACCGCATCGTCATCACGACGACCTTCGGGCAGCTTTCCTCGACGGCGCAAGACGCACTCCTGCATGTCGAGAAAACGTCGAGCATTCGCCTCGATTTCTTCGCCGAGCGCATCGGTCTCGTCGATTCGGCCTCGTCGACGGACGAGGAGCGTGCACCGCCAAACGGCGATGCTAGGGCAGGCGCGCTATTGAAGGCGGAGGTCGAAGCGCTCGCGCTGCGACCGTATTTTCGCTGGAAGCGCGTGATCGATGCGGCAGCCGCGGCGCTCGCTATCGTCTGTCTCGCCCCCGTCGCGCTCGTCGTCGGCATCCTGGTCATGCTCGATGCAGGACATCCGGCCATCTTCTGGCAACAGCGCCCGGGAGCACGCGGATGGCCTTTCAGGCTCTACAAGTTCCGCACCATGGCGGCGGCGCACGATAGCGAAGGCCGCCGCCTTTCCGATGCCGAGCGCCTGTCTCCCGTGGGCCGCTTTCTGCGGGATACGCACCTCGATGAGCTTCCGCAGCTCTACAACATCCTGATTGGAGAGATGTCGTTCGTGGGCCCGCGGCCGCTGTTGCCGTCGGATCAATCTCCCGCCTTTGCGACAAGGCTTGCGGTTCGACCGGGCTTGACCGGCTGGGCGCAGATCAAGGGCGGCCGCGAGCTCTCGGCGTCCGACAAGGCGGCGTTGGACGTGTGGTACGTGAGAAACGCGTCCCTGCGCATGGACCTGCAGATCATCTGGGGCACGGTGCGCACGACCTGGTCCAAGGACCATGCCGACGCCGCGGCCATTCGCCTGGCATGGCGCGGGGTCGGAGATCGGCTGGCGATGGCGCAGCCGCCGCGGCGCAATCTCGTGCGCAGCCCCGGATCCCTCCTGAAGAATGGCTCCGCCACGGCCAGGGCACCGCACGCCTCTGCGATCCAAACATCCACGGGCGACAGCGCCTATCGTTGATAGTCTGCCCGCTCGGCTGCATCGCATGCCGGGGCGTTGCGTGCTATGGCTTGGGTGGGTCGTTTCACCCAAAGGGCGGTAGCATGCGCTTGGCGTCCAGGCCGTCCCCAACGAACGGTCAAGCGATGTCGGGAGATAGGCCGGTGATAGGCGGGCACGCCACAAGAGCAGTGAGCTAATCTCGTGTGCGGGATCAACGGCATCTTCGCCTATCACTACGCGGCCAATCCGATCGACCGCAACGAGTTGCGGCGGACCTGCGCCCACATGGCCACGCGAGGACCCGACGGCGCGGGCGAATGGATTTCGGCGGATGAGCGCGTCGGCTTCGGCCATCGGCGGCTCGCCATCATCGATCTGAGCGATACGGGCATACAGCCGATGGCGAGCGCGGACGGCAAGCTGGTCGTGACGTTCAACGGGGAGATTTTCAACTACAAAGCGCTTCGCCAGGCGCTCGAAGCAAGAGGGCGGATATTGCGGAGCCAATCCGACACCGAGGTCCTGCTGCACCTTTACGCCGAGAAGGGCGAGCAAATGGTGCACGACCTGCGCGGCATGTTCGCCTTTGCCATATGGGACGCCGAGCGCCGCCGCCTCTTCATGGCGCGCGACCCTTACGGCATCAAGCCGCTCTATTACGCCGACGACGGCTGGACGCTGCGGTTTGCCTCCCAGGTCAAGGCGCTGCTCGCCGGCGGGGGGACCTCGCACGATCCCGAGCCGGCCGGGCAGGTCGGCTTCTACCTGTGGGGAAGCGTGCCCGAGCCGTTCACGACCTACCGGAACATTCGCGCACTGCCCGCGGGTTGCACGGCCGTCGTCGATCGGGTCGGTTGCCACGCTCCAAAACGCTACCACTCCATCGCGGCCGTTTGCGCCGAGGCCTGTGCGAGGGGCCAGCGACCGCACGACGCCCGCGACGGCTTGGCCCAAATCCGGCTGGCTCTGCTCGACAGCGTCCGCCACCATCTGGTGGCGGACGTGCCCGTCGGAGCCTTCCTGTCCGCGGGCATCGATTCAGGAACGCTCGTCGGCCTGATGCGCGATGTGGGCCATGCCGACATCCAAACGGTGACGCTCACCTTCGACGAATTGAAATCCACCTTTGACGACGAGGCCCCCCTCGCCAGCGAGGTGGCCCGCACGTTCGGCGCGCGGCACACGACCAGGACAATCACGGAGAGCGAGTTCCGGGCCGACCTGCCGCGCATCCTCGAGGCGATGGACCAGCCTTCGATCGACGGCATCAACACCTGGTTCGTCTCCAAGTCGGCCAAGGAGCTCGGGTTGAAGGTCGCTATCTCGGGGCTCGGGGGCGACGAGTTGTTCGGCGGCTACAGCTCCTTTCGCGATCTTCCGCTCTGGACCAGCTGGGCCATGATCCCGTCCCGGATCCCGCTGCTGGGCCGTTTGACCCGGCTGGGCGCGGCCGCGAGCGGTCTCAATGACTCGCTCGTCAGCCCGAAGGCCGCCGGCATGCTCGAGTACGGAGGCACGTTCCCCGGCGCCTATCTGCTGCGCCGCGGCGTGTTCATGCCCTGGGAGCTCGACACGATCCTGGATCGCGAGACAGCCCACATCGGCTTGGAGCGCCTGAAGCCTCTGGCGCTCGTCGCTTCGGCCCTCGTTCCCGAGCCCGAGTCGGGCTTCGCCAAGGTCGCTGCACTCGAAGCCTCGCTCTACATGCGCAACCAGCTCCTGCGCGACACGGACTGGGCGAGCATGGCGCACGGGCTGGAGGTGCGGGTGCCGTTGGTCGATAGCCACCTGCTCGAGGCCGTTGCGCCGATCGTCTTGCAGAGCGGCGCGCGGCTCGGAAAGAAGGCTCTCGCCGCTGCGCCGCGCGTTCCGCTGCCCGACGCCGTCCTGATGCGGGCCAAGACCGGCTTCACCACGCCGATCGCATCCTGGCTGCAGCGCATGCCCGGCCAGCGCTACGCCGGGGTGCCGATGCTTGCGGCCCCGCATTGCCGCTGGGCCCGTCGCTGGGCCTATTGCGTGGCCGGCAACGAGAACGCGAACGAGAACGCTGCGCCATTGGCGGAGTTTGCCGCTTGAGGGTTCTGGCCCTGGTCACGGATGCGTTCGGGGGAACCGGCGGGATCGCCCAGTACAACCGCGACTTCCTCGCGGCGTTGGCCGCCGCGGACACCGTGAGCGACGTGCTTGTCCTCCCCCGCCAGGCGCAGCCGTTCACGGATGCCTTGCCCAAGACGCTTCGGCAATTGCCGCCGATCCACGCCCGCATCCCCTACAGCCTCGAGGCTTATCGCGTCTCCAGAGCTTTGCCCCGCGCCGACGTGATCTTCTGCGGTCACATCTTCATGTCGCCGCTTGCGGCGTTCCTGGCCCGGCGGCACCGCGCAAGGCTGTGGATCCAGACGCACGGCATCGATGCCTGGGAGCCCTACACCGGCATCGCCAGAGTGGCGGCTCGAACCGCCGATCTCATCACCTGCGTCAGCCGGTTCACGCGCGACCGGCTGCTGGCTTGGCTCGACCTGGAGCCTTGGCGCGTGCGCGTATTGCCCAATACCGTGGGCGAGGGATTCACGCCGGGCCCGGCGCCCGCGGCGCTGCGCGAGCGCTATCAGCTGGGCACGCGGCGCGTGCTGTTGACGATCTCACGCTTGTGGGCGGGCGACCGCTACAAGGGGCACGATCGGGTCATCGCCGCATTGCCGGACTTGCTGCGGGCGGGCGCCGACGTCGCTTATCTGATCGTCGGAAGCGGCGACGACGTGCCTCGGCTCGAGCAGGTCGCGGCCATGAAGGGCGTCGGCGAGCGGGTGATTTTCGCCGGCGGAGTCTCATCGCACGAGCTGGCCGACCATTACCGGCTGGCCGACGTCTTCATCATGCCGAGCATCAAGGAGGGGTTCGGCATCGTCTTCCTCGAGGCAGCGGCCTGCGGCATTCCCGTCATCGGCGGCAACAGGGACGGCAGCTGGGACGCCCTGCGCGAGGGGCGTCTCGGGCGTGCCATCGATCCCGACGACGAGCACCAGCTCCTCGAGGCGGTGCTCACCGCGCTCGAGCGCGGCAAGGCGCCCGACACGACGCCCGTCGATGTGTTCAGGCGGCAGCGCTTCACGTCGCACGTGGCAGAGCTGGCGCGCGAGCTGTCCGCGTCGCCTCGGCGGGCGTCATGATGCAGCTAAGCGTTTGACGGTCGTGCCGACCTCAATGGCGCAGCGCCTTCGCCGCCGGGCGGCCGCCTTTCGCCAGCGGCCCCTGGTGCGCGAAGGGCTGTGGGTCGTCGCCGGGCACGGGGTGACGGCGGTCGCTGGGCTCGTCAGCATCCGCCTGTTCACAGAGCTGGCGCCGCAGTCCGTCTTCGGCGCGGCCAACCTGCTGCTCGGCATGCTGACGCTCGGGATGCACGCGCTGCTGGCCCCGATCACCCAGACGCAGATCCGCTACCACTCCGCCTACAACGATGCCGGCGACGGCGACGCCTACACGCGGCTGATTGCGCGGCTTGCGGCCGGCGCCGCGGCTGCGATTATCGTGCTCGTCAGTGCTGCCCTTCTTCTGTGGCCGGGCGCCCGGGGCGGCGCGGGCCTATCCGTGATCGGCTGGCTCGCGGCGTGGGTTGGGGTCTCGGCCTGGCGCGGGGTGCTCATCAATCGCGCCCAGGCAGAGCGGCAACAGAAGCGCTTTGCGCTCTGGGTCGGAACCGAGGCCCTCCTGACGATGGGGTGCACGGGGGGAACGCTGGCGCTGTGGCCGACGGTGGAGGGATTTATCGCCGGCCAGGTCATGGGATTGGCGATTGCCGCGCTTATTTTTGGATCCCCGGCATTCTTACGAGCCGGCCCTCCAATTGGCGCCGACATGAAGCGTGTTGTCTTTAGCCGTGTCGCGACCTACGGATTACCATTTGCGCCCCTGTCAGTGCTCGGTTGGGTCTCAAATCTTTCGGAGCGCTATATCTTGGTCGCTTATTTCGACACCGCAACCGTAGGGCTTTATGTTGCAGCTTTTGCTATTGCCAATCGGCTACCACAGATTCCGAGCAATTTCCTGGCTGACCTCCTCCGGCCCGTCCTTTTTGAAGCTCAAGGCCGCGGTCAATTCATAGTTGTGCGCAAAGTGATCATGACGTGGCTGTCTGGCCTGACCCTCATTGCCGCACTCTCGATCGCTGTCGTGATTCAATTCGGCGACCTAATCGCGTATCTTCTTCTAGAAGCAACTTACCGTGCCCCAGCCATTCAATTGATGCCCTGGATTGTAGGCAGCGCGATCGCCACGACTTTTACAATGGCATTAGATCAATATCTAATGTCGCACGGCCGCTCAAGAGTCTTGCTTATACCCAAAACGATTGCTCCTGCTGCAAGTCTTGCTTGTTCCGTTGCGCTTATTCCTCAATACGGATTGGTGGGAGCCGCGCTGGCACATTTTGCCGGACAGGCGGCGCAATTGCTCACGACAATACTTCTTGTCGCTGCGCTGCGGCGTCCAAACTAACGCGGACAATATGGCTCAGCCGACGACCAAAGATCATGCCAAGGTGTCGGTCGTGTTTGTGACATACGACCGGCTGGAAACCTTGAAACCGACAGTAGAGAGCTTTCTCTCTCTTACCAACTATCCACGAGATAGGCTTGAGCTCATTTTGTCCGATGACGCTAGTCCTGCTGCCGTCCGACTCGAGTTTGCAAAGTTGGCGGTAGACAAGATCGTTGTTGGGGAAATGCGATCCGGCATAGGGGCTAATCAAAACCGGGGAATAACGGCTTCCACGGGAGATTTCATTCTTCAAATTCAAGACGACTGGATCTGTCAAGGCCCGCC
>DATEVP010000520.1:0-3036 GCA_035258465.1 Hyphomicrobiaceae bacterium | reverse complement strand
CAAACGACGTGATGCCTTTCAGCGTCACCTCCTGAGCGCCGGTGACGGCCGAGGAGACCAAGAGCAGTAAGGCTGCAAGAGCCGTAGCCAACCGGTAGTGCATGATGTACTCCCCAAGTGAGCGCACATCCTTTGGCGCCCTTTCCGCCAATATGAGCACACGGGCCTGCTCGATAGCAATCCGCGCCATTCGGGGTCTCCCCGCGCGGGAAACCGCTGCCGCCGGCGCAATCGTCCCAGTCCTGTGTCAAACCTGACGTGGGCCTCCGTTAGGAGCATGCGCCCAACGTGTCTAACTGGCCGCTGCGCCGGGCTTGGCGCTATTGCGTTTGCGTTTCGCCAGCTTGGTCGCTCGTTGCAGGGCATTTGTCGCTTTGCGTTGTTTGGCTTGAATGCGCTTACGGCGTGAGTCCGACATCTTGGGCATCAATTTTTTCCTCCGTTCGCCTGCCTTGTTCTGAGATTCAAACTACCCCTCGCGCGCGCAGATCGGCGACGGCGCCAGCATCGAAGCCCAGGCCGGCCAGCACCTCGGCGGTGTGCTGGCTGAGCTCGGGCGTCGGGCGCATGGATGAGGGCTGCGGGTTGGCGCTCATGTTGATCGGCTGGCCGACCACCTTGATGTCGCCGAGGCGGGGATGGGCGACCGGCCGGGCGATGCCTAAATGTTTGACCTGCGGCTCGGCGAAGGTCTGATCGATGCTGTTGATGGCCCCGCAGGGGACGCCGGCCTCGTTCAGGAGCGCGACCCAATGGGCGCTCGGCTGCCCCCTGGTGACGGCGCCTATGCGCTCGTTCAGCGCCTTGCGGTTCTTCGAGCGCAATTCCGAGGTCGCGAACTCGGGCGCCGTCACCATCTCGGGCGCGCCGATCGCCGTGCACAGCCGCTTCCACAAGCCCGCGCCGGCCGCGGCAATATTGATGTGCCCATCGCGTGTCGGGAAAACGCCGGTCGGCACGGACGTCGGATGGTCGTTGCCGGCCTGCCCCGCCACCTCGCCCGAGATCAGCCAGCGCGCCGCCTGGAAGTCGAGCATGAAGATCTGCGCTTCCAGCAGCGAGGTGTGGACCCACTGGCCCTTGCTGGTCTGCTCGCGCTGGTAGAGCGCCAGGAGAATGGCCTGTGCCAGCAGCAGGCCGGCGGTGAGGTCGGCGATGGGGATGCCCACGCGCACCGGGCCCTGACCCGGCAGGCCGGTGATCGACATCAAGCCGCCGAGGCCCTGCGCGATCTGATCGACGCCGGGCCGCGCCGCATCGGGGCCGGTTTGGCCGAACCCCGAGATGCTGCCGTAGACGATGCGCGGGTTGATCTTGGCGACCGCCTCATAGTCGATACCGAGCCGGTGCTTCACGTCGGAGCGGTAGTTCTCGACCACCACGTCCGCCTTCTCGGCTAGCCTGAAGAAGATGTCGCGGCCCTCCGCGCTCTTGAGGTTGAGCGTCATGGCCCGCTTGTTGCGGTGCAGGTTCTGGAAGTCGAAGCCGTGCCGGTTGCCGCCGACCACATCGCCAGTGGCCGAGCCCGGCGGCTCGATCTTGATGACGGAGGCGCCCCAATCCGCAAGTTGCCGCACGGCGGTCGGGCCGGCGCGATGGGCGGTGAGGTCGAGCACGGTGAGATCGTTGAGCGGCAGGCCTGTCATATTTCGGATTCCCGGCTGAGCTGTCACCGGCCCTGGAACTTGGGCTTGCGCTTCTCCATGAACGCCCGGCGGCCCTCGGCGTAGTCCTGGCTGTCGAAGCAGGCTTTGGTCATGGCTTCGAGGCGGGCGAGGTCGCGGTTCGCCTCGGGTTTGCCGACCTCGCGCGCGGACGCCTTGGCCAGGGCGATCGTCAGCGGCGCATTCTGGGCGATGGCGGCGGCAGTCTCGGCGACGATTGTGTCTAGCTCGCCGTCGGCGGCGACGCGCTGCACGAAGCCCATGTCGAGCGCCTCCTGGGCGGAGAACTGCCGCCCCGTGTAGATCACCTCAAGCGTCTTCGGCAGGCCGATGCTCTCCGCCAGCCGGCGGACGCGCTCGTAGCCGTAGCCGAGGCCGAGCTTGGCGGCCGGCACACCGAAACGTGCGCCCTCGTTACAGAAGCGCAGGTCGCAGCAGCCAGCGAAGTTCATGCCCCCGCCGATGCAATAGCCGACGATCTTGGCAATCGTCGGCTTGGGGAAATTGTACATGAGGTCATAGGACCGGCTGGAGATCGCGTCGTAGCGCTGCTGCGCTTCCATGTTGGCCCGCTCGCTCTCGAACTTGGAGATGTCGGCGCCGGACATGAACGCCTTGCCGCCCGCGCCGCTGACGACCACGACGCGAACGGCGGGGTCCTCGGCATAGCGGGTCAGCAGGCCGTGGACGGCCTCCCACATGTCGAGCGACACCGCGTTGAGCTTGGCCGGGTTATTGAGGACGATATGGCCAACAGGCCCGTCCGTACGTCCGATGATCCTCTCGTCCTGCATGTGTGCCATTCCTTCCCGATGCCTAGCCTCGGATGCCGTGCGCCCTTGCGCCGCCGCATCGCGGCTGAGGGGCCGCGACGGTCAGCGGCACTGTTGCATGTCGCGCAAAATTCGGTGAGACGAAAGTTGCACCTGGTGCAACAGGCCGATCAGAAGCGCTCGCCCCATCGATGCTCACCGGCCATGTTCAGGGCCGTTGCTCGACGATGCGCACTTTGGCGGCACGAGGCGCGGGGCTCGCTGGCCGGAGCACGATATCGACGTCAAGATCGAGCGCGGTGAGCATGGCGAGCAGCCGGTCGGTCGAAAAGCCGGTTGGCCGGGTCTTCATCAGCCGGGAGATGTCGGGCTGGGAAACGCCAAGCCGCTGCGCGGCCTGCGTCTGAGTAAGGCCCCGCGCCTTGATGTGCTTGGCGATGTGATAGGTCAGTTGCGCCTTGACGAGCTCGGCGGCAGCGTCCGGCAGACCGAGGTCGGCAAACACGTTGCCGCTGCCGGGGGTGACGGTGGGTTTCTTCTTCATGATGCGCCTCCTGCAGCTGTTAGTTGCCTGTAATCTCGCTCGGCAAGCTTGAGGC
>DATEVP010000519.1:0-6530 GCA_035258465.1 Hyphomicrobiaceae bacterium | reverse complement strand
GGGTGCTTGTCGACCTCGCCCAGCGCCAGCACGGGCGCCACGCAGGCATCGCTGCCCTCGAAGATGCGCTCCCATTCGGCGCGCGTGCGCGTGGCGATCGCCTCGCTGATGTGCCTTTTCAGCTCCGGCCAACGCTTGCGATCGTGCTGCTTGGGCAGGTCCTTATCGGCAAGGCCGAGCTTCTCGATCAGCTCCTCGTAGAAGCGCCTCTCGATCGCGCCCACCGCCAGCCACTTGCCATCCTTAGTCTCGTAGACATCGTAGTAGGGCGCACCGCCGTCGATGAAGTTGGCACCGCGCTCGTCGAGCCACGCGCCCTGGGAGAAGAGGCCGTAGATGCCCGCCATCAGGTAGGCGGCGCCGTCGACCATGGCGGCGTCGACCACCTGGCCCTTGCCCGACTTCTGCGCCTCGAGCAGGCCGCACACGACGCCGAAGGCCAGGAACATGCCGCCGCCGCCGAAATCGCCGACCAGGTTAAGCGGCGGCACCGGCGCCTCGCCCTTGCGGCCGATCGCGTGCAGCACGCCGGCGAGCGCGATGTAGTCGATGTCGTGGCCGGCGGCCTGGGCCAGCGGGCCGTCCTGGCCGAAGCCCGTCATGCGGCCGAACACGAGACGGGGATTGAGCTTCAAGAGCACGTCGGGGCCGAGCCCCAGCCGCTCCATGACGCCCGGCCGGAAGCCCTCGATCAGGCCGTCGGCCTTACCTGCCAGCCGCTTGACGACCTCACGGCCCGCCTCGCCCTTGATGTCCACCGCAAGCGACCGGCGGCCGCGATGCAAAACGTCGAACTTCGGCTCGCGGCCCGGCAGCCCGAGATCGGTCGCCTCCCGGCGGTCGACGCGGATCACCTCGGCGCCCATGTCGGCCAGCAGGGTGGCGGCGAACGGCGCTGGGCCAATGCCAGCCATCTCGACGATGCGAAACCCCGCCAGCGGACCAGCCATCGTGGTTACCTTTCCCTTATCGTTCGCCGCGAGCCGCCGCCGCCAAGGTGCACACGATGATGCCCGGTCGATGCACCGGCCACCCGGGTAAGCGTTTCTCAACAGCGCTGTGCTTGCATGCACCCACAGGCGTCACCCATAAGCGAGCGTGCGTCAAGCGTGACTGAGTTCCGAGCCCTGCCGGGTCGCTTGCGCGCCTGGTTTGAAGCGGTCAGAAATTCCGGCGGCTTGCAGGCGGCGTTGCGCCCCGGCCCGCCCGCGCGACCGCGCGACCTGTGGTCGGAGTTCGACCGCTTCATCCGGGTCGGCGAGCGGCTCGAGCGCGGCCTCGAGGAGCTCAAGGACATCCAGTGGGAGATCCGCGAGAACGAGGCCCGCTACCGCGACCTTCTGGACAGCCAGGCCGACGTCATCCTGCGCCGCGACGGTGACGGCCGCCTCACCTTCGTCAATCAGGCGTTCTGCCGGGTGTTCGGGTTGCAGCGCAGCGCCGTGCTCGGCAGCGCCTTCAGCCCCCGCGTGATCGCCGGCGAGCATCCGAGCGCGCTCCTCCCCGGAGGCCGGCAGCGCCAGCAGCGCTACGTGCAGGAGATCGAAACCGCATCGGGGCCGCGCTGGTTCGAGTGGGAGGCGCACACCGTCTCGACGGCCAAGTCCGCCGTGGCCGAGGTGCAATGCGTCGGCCGCGACATCACGGAGCGGCGCCGCACGGAAGCCGAGCTGCGCGAGGCGCGCAAGCAGGCCGAGGCCGCTAACCGGGCAAAGTCGCGGTTCTTGGCCGCCATGAGCCACGAGATCCGCACGCCGATGAACGGCATCATCGGCATGACCGCGCTGCTGTGCGACACCGAGCTCGTCCCCGAGCAGAAGACCTACGCGCGAGCCATCGAGCGCTCGGCGCGAACGCTGCTGAGCCTGATCGACGAGATCCTGGACTTCTCCAAGATCGAGGCCGACAAGCTGCAGCTCAATTGCGCGGCCCTGGCGCTGGGCGAGTGCGTGCAGGGCGTCGTCGAGCTGCTGGCACCGAAGGCCTACGAGAAGAACATCGACATCGCCTGGGCGATCGACCCGGCGACGCCGCGCACCCTCATGGGCGACGAGGTGCGGCTGCGCCAGGTCGTGACCAACCTCGTCGGCAACGCCATCAAGTTCACCGATGCGGGCGGCGTGCTCGTCACCGTCGCACCGTGTCAGGGGGGCAAGGCACCGATCCGCGAGGACGAGGTCCAGATCGCCATCACGGTGGAGGACAGCGGCATCGGCATCGCCAGCGAAGTGCTGCCAGCGCTCTTCTCCGAGTTCGAGCAGGCCGACGCGGCGGTGAAGCGGCGCCAAGGCGGAACGGGCCTCGGCCTGGCCATATCCCGGCGCCTGGTGCGGGCGATGGGCGGCGACATCTCGGTCGGCAGCTCGGTCGGCAGCGGATCGACGTTTACGGCGGCAATGCGTTTGAAGCGCGGTGCCGAGCCCGCCGGCGAAAAGGCGGCCGCCGCGGCTGCATCGGCAGGCCGGCACGTTCTTCTCGCGCTCGACCGGCCGTTCGAGCGCCGTGCGCTGCGCCTCTCGCTCGAAGGTTACGGCATTCCGCTCGAAGAGAGCCCAATCGCAGAAGCGGCGCAATTGGTGGCCGCGGCCGCCGAGGCGGGCGAGGCCTTCAATACCATCGTCGTCGATGGCCGTTGCGGCCGCGAGGCAGCGGCACGTCTCCTCGCCGCAGCGCGGGCGGCCGGACGCGACGGCGTCTTGGGCATCATCGTGCTGGACACGGCGGCCAAAGCCGATTTCGGCCAATTCCGCGATGCCGGGTTCGACGCCTATCTCGTGCGCCCGGTGCGGCCGCAATCCTTGCTGACGCATATGGGCGTGCAGACCAGCGAGAGCGATCCGCCGTCGGCGCCCGAGAAGACAGAGCGCAGGCTCAAGCTGCGCATCGGCTCAGGAACGCCGCGGGTGCTTCTCGCCGAGGACAACGACATCAATGCCCTGCTGGCGCTCCGCCTGCTCGAGAAGGCGGGCTGCGACGTCAAACTCTGCGTCAATGGCCGGGACGCGGTGGAGGCGGTGCGGCGCGTACTGGACGGGCTCGATACGGCCTTCGACGTGGTGCTCATGGACGCGCACATGCCGGTGCTCGACGGGCTGGAAGCGACCCGGCTCATCAAGAAGCTTTACGCCGAGCACGAGGGCGGGCCGCTGAAGGCGCCGCCGATCATCGCCGTCACCGCCAACGCCTTCGACGACGACCGCCGGCGCTGCCTCGCGGCGGGCATGGACGATTATCTCGCCAAGCCGTTCGACCCCGCCGAGCTGCACGGGCTGCTCGAGAAGTGGTGCGGGGACGCAAACCGCACGCACGCGGCTTGAGCCTACAGTCCCCTCTCCCCGTCGCGCGCTTCGGCGCGAGCGGGGAGAGGGAGCCTCGCTCCTCACCCGTTGATGTCGTAGGCGGCCAGCGCCGCCATGTTGACGATGTCGCTATCCATGGCGCCGAGCGAGCAGATCTGCACGGAGTGCGTGAGGCCGACCAGCATCGGCCCGATCAGGGTGGCGCCGCCAAGCTCCTTGAGCATCTTGGTGGAGATCGAGGCCGAGTGGAACGCCGGCATGATCAGGACGTTGGCCGTGTCCGACAGCCGGCAGAAGGCGTACTGCCGCATCAGCTCGCGGTTCAGCGCCACGTCGGCCGCCATGTCGCCGTCGTACTCGAAATCGACCTGGCGGCGGTCGAGGATCATCACCGCCTCGCGCACGCGATCCGAGCGCTCGCCGCGCGGATGGCCGAAGGTGGAATAGGCCAGGAACGCGACGCGCGGCTCGATGGCCAGGCGGCGAGCCACCGCCACCGCTTCCTCGGCGATGTCGGCGAGCTGCTCGCTGTTGGGCATGTCATGCACGCTGACATCGGCCACCAGCACGGCGCGGCCGCGGATCAGCGCCAACGACAGGCCGATCACCCGCCGGCCCGCCCGCGCGTCGAGCACGCGGCGCACGTCCTCGTAGGCCGTGTACCAGTTGCGGGTGACGCCCGTCACCATGCCGTCGGCGTGGCCCATGGCCACCATGCAGGCCGCGAACACGTTGCGGTCGTTGTTCACGAAGCGCTGGCAATCGCGCAACAGATAACCCTTGCGCTGCAGGCGGCCGTAGAGGAACTCGCTGTACTCTTGACGCCGCTCGTCGAGGCTGGTGTCGTGCATTTCGATCACATCGGTCAGACCGATGCCGGCCGAATCGAAGGCCGCGCGGATGGGGGCACCGCGACCGATCAGGATGGGATGCCCGAGGCCGGCGTTGTGGAAGGCGTTGGCCGCGCGCGCGACCTGCGGCTGCTCGCCCTCGGCAAAGACGATGCGCTTGGGCGCGTTGCGTACCTGGCCGAAGATGCTGTGCAGCCAGCCCGCGACCGGATCGAGCCGGGCCGAGAGCCGCGCCGAATATCCCTCCATGTCCACGATCGGCCGGCGCGCGACGCCGGTGTCCATCGCCGCCTTGGCGACGGCCGGCGGCACGTGCGTGATGAGGCGCGGGTCGAACGGCGCGGGGATGATGTAGTCTGGGCCGTACTTCACCTGCCGGCCCATGAACGCGGCGGCGACCTGGTCAGGCACATCCGCACGCGCCAGATCCGCCAGCGCCCTGGCCGCGGCAATCTTCATCGCCTCGTTGATGGTCGAGGCCTGCACGTCGAGCGCCCCGCGGAAGATGAAGGGGAAGCCCAGCACGTTGTTGATCTGGTTGGGGTAGTCCGAGCGCCCGGTCGCCATGATGGCATCGGGGCGAACCTCGGCCACCTCCTCCGGCGTGATCTCCGGATCGGGATTGGCCATGGCGAAGATGATCGGCTTGGCAGCCATCGACTTCACCATCTCCTTGGTCACGGCGCCGGCGGCCGAGAGCCCGAAGAAGGCGTCGGCTCCTTCCAAAGCCTCGGCAAGCGAGCGTGCCTTCGTCTTGGCGGCGTAGCCCGACTTCCACTGGTTCATGCCTTCCTTGCGGCCCTGGTAAATCACGCCCTTGGTGTCGCAGAAGACGACGTTCTTCCTCGGCATGCCCATGGCGGTGAGGAGCTCGAGGCAGGCGATGCCGGCGGCGCCGGCCCCGTTGACGACGAGCTTGAAGTTGCCGATGTCGCGGCCGGTCAGCTCCAGCGCATTGATGAGGCCGGCGGCGGCGATGATGGCGGTGCCGTGCTGGTCGTCGTGGAAGACCGGGATATTGAGCAGCTCCTTGAGCTTCTCCTCGATGATGAAGCAGTCCGGCGCCTTGATGTCCTCCAGGTTGATGCCGCCGAAGCTCGGCCCCAGATAGCGCACGCAGTTGATGACGGCATCGACGTCGGGCGTGTCGACGAGGACGTCGATGGCATCGATATCGGCGAAGCGCTTGAACAGCGCCCCCTTGCCCTCCATTACGGGCTTGGCCGCCTGCGCGCCGAGATTGCCGAGCCCCAGGATCGCCGTACCGTTGGAGACGACGGCCACCAGGTTCGCCTTGTTGGTGTAGTCGTAGGCGAGGCTCGGATCGCGCGCAATCGCCAGGACCGGCACGGCCACGCCCGGCGAATAGGCGAGCGACAGGTCGCGCTGCGTGGTCAGCGGCTTGGTCGGCGTGATCTCGAGCTTGCCCGGCTTGCCCTGGCTGTGGAACTGCAGCGCTTCCTGCTCCGTGAAGTGCGCGGCGGCGAACTTGATGGCCATGGCGTTTCCCCTGTCCCGTTTTCCAAGCGAAACGGGCCTCCCGATCACGATAAGGCCCGCCTCCGAGCCGCACAACTGCCGCGCTGCAGGACTGCGGGTGGTTTCCTGCCGGTTGCGAAACGGCTATGGCTAGGCGCGAAAATGGGGGTGCAGCATGGCGCAGGAGGCCAAGAGCCGGAAGGTGAAGCGGCCAGTCGCCGGCCGCGGCCAGGACCTTTCCACGCCGGCGCCCGGCAACGCCCAACCGGCCGTCCCCGACAAGGCCGCCGGGGTCACGCCGTCGATGGCGCAGTTCCTGGAGATCAAGGCCGCCAACCCGGACTGCCTGCTGTTCTACCGGATGGGCGACTTCTACGAGCTGTTCTTCGAGGACGCGGTCGCCGCGGCGCAGGCGCTCGGCATCGTGCTCACCAAGCGCGGCAAGCACCTGGGCGAGGACATCCCCATGTGCGGCGTGCCGATCCACCGGGCCGACGAGTACTTGCAGCGCCTCATCAGGCAGGGCTTCCGGGTGGCCGTGTGCGAGCAGCTCGAGGACCCGGCGGAAGCCAAGAAGCGCGGCGCCAAGGCGGTCGTGCGCCGCGACGTGGTGCGGCTCGTCACGCCGGGCACGCTCACCGAGGACAGCCTGCTCGACGCGAGAGCGCGCAACTATCTCACCGCTATTTTTAAAGCGCCCCGCGTTGGAGCGGGCGGCGCGACGATCGCGCTCGCCTCGGTCGACATCTCGACGGGCGAATTCGAGGTGGGCGAGGTGTCGGCGGCCGATTTCGCCGGCGAGATCGTACGCCTCAGCCCCAGCGAGGTCATCGTCGCCGATGGCCTTCTCGCCGAGGCCGACCTGCGCAAGTGGATCGAGACCGCTGGCGCGGCGGCAATG
>DATEVP010000518.1:0-6995 GCA_035258465.1 Hyphomicrobiaceae bacterium | reverse complement strand
GGGGTCAGACCCCTCGCCTCCATTCATTCTCAATCGAACTCGAAACGTCGGCGCGAGGGGTCTGACCCCCTACACGGGCTACGCCGCCTTGAGCTGCGCCGCCGCCTGATCGCAGAGCGTCTTGAAGGCCGCCGCGTCTTTCACGGCGATGTCGGCCAGCACCTTGCGGTCGACGGCAATGCCCGCCTTGGCGAGGCCGTTGATAAATCGGCCGTAGGTGAGCCCGTGCTCGCGCACCGCCGCATTGATGCGCTGGATCCAGAGCGCGCGATAGGTGCGCTTCTTGCGCTTGCGATCGCGATAGCCATATTGCATGGCCTTCTCGACCGCCTGCTTAGCGACACGGATGGTGTTCTTGCGGCGGCCGTAGTAGCCCTTCGCTTTCTTCAGTACTTTCTTATGCTTGGCATGGGCGGTAACGCCGCGCTTGACGCGTGCCATGACGATACTCCGTGACGGGGGGCACTAGCCGATCCGCGAAATGCGGATCAGCGGCTATAGGGCATGTACTTCTTGACGATCCTGGCGTCGCTGTCGCAAAGCACCATGGTGCCGCGCGCATTGCGGACGAACTTGGCGCTCCGCTTGATCATGCCGTGACGCTTGCCCTGGGCCGCCACCTTCACCTTGCCGGTGCCCGTCATCTTGAAGCGCTTCTTGGCGCCGCTCTTGGTCTTCAGCTTGGGCATTTGGTTCTCCTTTGTTTGCTCGTGAGCGCGAAGCCCACGGGCTTTGTTATTGAACGCATCCAGAGCCGCCACGGCATGCCCAGCCGGGCGGCTCGCGCGGCTTCTGTAAAGCTTGCCGCCCGGTGACGCAAGCGCGCTGCCGCGAACCTGCCCTGCGATAGCGCTCCGTGGCACCGACGGTGACACTTGGCGATATCATCGGCCCGAGTGCTAGGCTGCTTCTCACGGGCGAGGTTTGTTGGAGGGGCACGCGCGATGCAATCCGGGACGCAGCCGTCTCGATGGGCACTTCATCCTCGCTTGCGGCGAGCGCTGCTCGGTGGTGCGGGGCCGGCTCGTTTGGCCCATTTTCTGGCACCCGTCTATTTCGTCGGTTTCGCCACGTTCCTTTTCCTTTTCCATCTGCACAACCACCCCATGTGGACGGATGCCTGGCGGCTTCACGAATTGTCGCAGACGATCTTTGGCGCGTTTTACAGGAGCAACATCGTTGCGACGTTTCAGTCCGACAATGTCGGCTGGCAGAGCGCGGACTTTCCGCCTTTGTGGCCGGTCGTCCTATCCATCACGGACAAGCTGCTGCACACGGGACTGAACTCCGGATTTGTCGCCGGCTTTCTCTGCCTCGCCCTGTTCATGTCGATCAGCGAAGCGATCGCCCGCGAGCTGACCGGCGTGCGGTGGGTCGGACTTGCCGTCGTCGGAATTCTTATCGCCTCGTGGTGGTTCCAGACCGAGCTGCTTGCCGGCCAGACGATGCCGATGCAGCTGCTGCTGATGAGCCTCATCCTCTATGTTCTCCTCGATGCGAGGCCGCTGAGCGCGTCGCGCTCGTTCTGCGTGGGCGCCCTTTGCGGAGTGGCGTTCCTCAACCGCTTCGACGCATTGCTCTTCGGGATAGGCATGGTCTTCGCTTGCGGCTGGGCGGCGAAGAGTTGGCGGGCGGGAGCCATGGCCGTGTTGGGGCTCGGGCTCGCCATGTCGCCGTGGATTGTCTACTCGCTGACATATTTCAACACCCCGCTGGCCTCGGACAACAAGGCTATCGCGCTGGCGGCGGTCATTACGCATACGACAGAGTGGTACGCCGCGCCCCTGCCCACTGTTTTTGACCAGCCACTCACTTGGTTGCTGAAGCTGGTGCGCTACGGCGGGCGCCTCAGCGTCGGATTGGTCCAATCGTTTCTCGGTGTCGCTGCGCTCCCGGTCGTCTTCCTGGCAGGGCTCGCCGTGCGCGCGTCAACCAGCAATAGGCGAGAGGGCCAATCGAGCGACCCCAGGCAAATGTTTGCCCGAGTCGCAAGTCTGGGGCCCCAGGGTCTTCGCTTTGGCCTATTCGGCATCGCGTTGTGGCTATCGCTATGCGCGCAGCTTCTGACCGGCTACGGGTATCAGGCTCGCTATTTCGCGCCGCATGTATGGTGGGTCGGTCTCGGCGCGATGATGCTGGGCCTCAGGATCATTGCCCGGAGTGAGGAGGAGCGCAGGGCTGCGACGGCTCTCTTCCTCGCGCTTGCGATGGTGGCCACCGCCGTGACGTGGCTGGCCGAGCGCCGAGGGCTCGAGCAGTCATGGTCGCCGGGGAGTTCGGGGAGGATGACCGCGAATGCGGACTACAACGCCGTTGCCGAATGCGTTCGCAGGAACGGTGGCAGGCGAATTCTGGCTCTGGATAACGAGCATGCCGTTCGCCTGGCCGTGCTCACCGCAATTCCGAGTGTCGCCGCGCCGACCAATTTCGGCCGATTGAGCGCGGCCGAGATCGGGCTCTTCATGGCCAAATACAAGATCGATTTCGTGGTCGCTTTCACACCTGAGGAAGAGCAGGCGTTCGTCACCCGCTGGCCCGCGCAACGGCTGGCAAGCTGCACGCCAATCGCTCTCGACGTGAGGCGCCGGCAGGCCCAACACGGTCTCGGGTTAGCGGAAACCTCAAGCTGAGCCAGCAGGCGGCCGTTGTCCCCGAGATGACCATCCGGCTCAGGGGCGAAAACCTCCTCGACGCCGACATCCGCAACCGCGTCTCCTTCAAGAAGGACGAGGTGCTGCAGCCGGGGCGGAGCATTCCTCTGTTCGGCAGCGTCAATCTCAACTGATTCGGACGAAAGACGCCGCATCGGATGGGCTGAGGCGTTGGTATACGCGCCTAAAGTCGGATTTGCCGCACCGCACAATAAGGCCTCGGCGCGGCGCTGGGCATGCCAGGCGTGCATCTCCGCAACAATCGTTCGTTTGCCGGTTGAAAAATCGGCTCAGGTAGGGTTGTAGAAGTTGGGATTAGGCACCCCAACTAGTAGAGTAGCCGGTTGGGACAGGGAACAGGGACGGAGCGTAATGCAGGCGAGCGACATCGCGGCACGAAATAGGGGCCGTACGGCCCCTACCAACATTTCCAATCCGAACTATTTCCACAAGGTCGTCGACTGCCAGTGGGCGTGTCCGACCCATACCCCGGTCCCAGAGTACATCCGGCTGATCGCGCAGGGACGCTACGCTGCCGCCTTCATGCTCAACTGGGAGAGCAACGTCTTTCCCGCCATCCTGGGGCGCGTATGCGACCGGCCCTGCGAGCCCGCCTGCCGGCGTGGGCGCGTGGAAGAGAAGCCGGTCGCCATCTGCCGCCTGAAGCGCGTCGCGGCCGACTACAAGGGCGAGATCGATGCATTCCTGCCCGAGATCCCGAAGGCGAAGAACGGCAAGCGCGTCGCGCTCATCGGCGCGGGCCCGGCCTCGCTCACAGTAGCACGCGACCTGCTGCCGCTCGGCTACGCTTGCGTGCTGTTCGAGAAGGACCCCAGGGGCGGCGGGCTGATGCGCACCAACATCCCTTCGTTCCGCCTGCCGGTCACCGTGCTCGACGAGGAGATTGAGCGCATCCTCGACTTCGGCGTCGAGACGCGCTTCGGCCAAGAGATCAAGAGCCTCGAGGCGCTGCTGAAGGAAAAGTTCGATGCCGTGTTCGTCGGCACCGGCGCCCCCAAGGGCAAGGACCTCGACATCCCAGGCCGCAAGGAAGCGGCGGCCAACATCCATATCGGCATCGACTGGCTGACGTCCGTCGCCTTCGAGCATGTGCACACCGTCGGCAAGCGGGTGGTGGTGATCGGCGGCGGCAACACCGCCATGGACTGCTGCCGCACTTGCCTGCGCCTCGGCGGCATGGACGTGAAGGTGACGGTGCGCTCGCCCCGGCGCGTGATGAAGGCATCGCCCTGGGAGATCGAGGACGCCGAGCACGAGGGCATCCCGATCCTCGACAACCACGCGCCCAAGGCGTTCGTCGTGGAGAAGGGCCGCCTCAAGGGCGTGCGCTTCCAGAAGATGAAGGAAGTCGGCATCGATTCGAGTGGCCGGCCCAGGCTCGAGCCCTCCGGCGAGGAGGTCGTATTCGAGTGCGACGACGTGCTGATGGCCATCGGCCAGGAGAACAGCTTCCCCTGGATCGAGCGCAACATCGGCCTCGAGTTCGATAAGGGGGGCATGCCCAAGGTCGACGAGGTGACAATGATGTCGACCAGGCCCGGCGTGTTCTTCGGCGGCGACGCGGCCTGGGGGCCGGAAAACATCATCTGGGCCGTGGCGCATGGCCACCAGGCGGCCATTTCCATCGACCATTTCTGCCATGGCGAGCAGCTGACCGAGCGGCCAGCGCCGGGCGCCACCCTCATCAGCCAGAAGATGGGCATCCACGAGTGGTCGTATAAGAACGACTATGCCCCGCTCGGGCGCGTGGCCATGCCGCACGCCGACAAGGCGCAGGCGCTGCGCAACCTGAAAGTGGAAGTCGAGCTCGGCTTCGACGACAAGCTGGCCTTCAAGGAGGCCGAGCGCTGCCTCAACTGCGATATCCAGACCGTGTTCTCGGCGCCGCTGTGCATCGAGTGCGACGCCTGCATGGACATCTGCCCGGTCGATTGCATCAACTTCACGACCAACGATGCCGAGCCGGCGCTGCGCGAGAAGCTGCGCGTCCCGGCCCGAAACAAGACGCAGGACCTCTACGTGTCCGACGCCCTCAAGACCGGGCGCATCATGGCCAAGGACGAGGACGTGTGCCTGCACTGCGGGCTGTGCGCGGAACGCTGCCCGACGGGGGCGTGGGACATGCAGAAGTTCATGTTCGTGGAGGCGCAGGCTGCCAAGGCTTGTCTGACCCATCACAATGCCTATCTGCCCTGATACGGGGTCAGACCCCATGGCGACGCGGTCGCCTGCAACTCCCAACGTGCCCAGGGGTCTGACCCCATCTGACAAGAGGCTGATTCGTAAATGAGCGGCATCAACGACTTCGTGGTGAAGTTCGCGACCGTCAACGGCTCGGGCTCGGCTTCTGCCAACGGCATCTTCGCCAAGACGCTGTTCCGCATGGGCATCCCGGTGAGCCCGAAGAACATCTTTCCCTCCAACATCCAGGGCCTGCCCACCTGGTATGAGGTGCGGGTGTCGGAGGTGGGCCACGTGGCCCGGCGCGACGGTATCGATCTGATGGTCGCCATGAACCCGCAGTCCTACAAGGAGGACCTGGCCGAGATCGTGCCGGGCGGCTGGCTGCTCTACGATTCGACGCTGCCGCGCGTGTGGCCGCGCGACGACATCAAGGTGGTGGGCGTCCCCATCGCCCAGATGTGCGCCGAGAAGTGGAGCGACCCGCGCCAGCGCCAGCTGTTCAAGAACATGGTCTATGTCGGCGCGCTCACCGCGCTGCTCGACATCGATGTAGACGTGCTGAAAGGCGCCACCGCCGACCAGCTCAAGGGCAAGGAAAAGCTGATCGCTGCCAACATGGAAGCGGTGGAGCTGGGGCGCTCCTACGTGGCCAAGCACTTCGAATGCCCGCTGCCCATTCGCGTGCGGCTTGCGCAGGGCGCCAAGGGCAAGATCCTGATCTCAGGCAACGATGCGGCCGCGCTGGGGGCGATCTACGCCGGGGCCACGATCTGCGCCTGGTACCCGATCACGCCGTCGACCTCGCTCGCCGAGGCCTTCGAGAAATACGCCCGCCGCCTGCGCGTAACCAAGGACGGCCGGCACCTCTACGGCATCGTGCAGGCGGAGGATGAGCTTGCCGCCATCGGCGTTGCCATCGGCGGCGGCTGGAACGGCGCGCGCGCCTTCACCGCCACCTCCGGCCCCGGCATCTCACTGATGAGCGAGTTCTTGGGCCTCGCCTACTTCGCCGAGGTACCGGTGGTGCTGTTCAACATCCAGCGCGGCGGGCCCTCGACCGGCATGCCGACACGCACCCAGCAGTCCGACATCATCTCCTGCGCCTATGCCTCGCACGGCGACACCAAGCACGTGCTGCTGTTTCCCAAGGACCCCAACGAGTGCTTCTCGCTGGGTGCCCAGGCCTTCGACCTGTCCGAGCGGCTGCAGACGCCGGTGATCGTCATGTCCGACCTCGACATCGGCATGAACGACTGGGTGTGCGACCCCTTCGCCTGGGATGACAAGCACGTGCACGACCGCGGCAAGGTGCTGAGCGCCGAAGAGCTGGAGACCTTCAAGGACGTCAAGGGCCGGGACTGGGGCCGCTACCAGGACATCGACGGCGACGCCATCCCCTACCGCACGTTGCCCGGGACGCATCCTACCAAGGGCGCATTCTTCACCCGGGGCACCTCGCACAACGAGGACGCCCGCTACACGGAGGACGGCCGCATCCACGCGCGCGTTCTCGACCGTATCCGCCGCAAGTTCGACACCGCAGCCACGCTGGTGCCCAAGCCCGAGATCACCATTCGCGACAGGAGCGGCAAGACCGGCCTCATCTACTTCGGCGCCAATACGCCGGCCGTGCACGAGGCGCTCGATGCGCTGGAGCGCGAAGGCATCAAGGTCAACGCGCTGCGGCTCAGGGCCTTCCCCTTCAGCAAGGAAGTGGCCGCGTTCTGTGCGGCGCACGAGCGCGTGTTCGTCGTCGAGCAAAACCGCGACGCCCAGATGCGCTCGCTGCTGATGACGGAAGCCAACGTGCCGGGCGACAAGCTCGTTGCCGCGCTCAACTACGACGGCATGCCGATGACGGCGGCGTTCGTGCGCGGCGCGGTCTTGAAGCTGCTGCGCCCGGCCAAAGTGGCCGCAGAGTAAGGGACCATCGATGAGCTATATCGCCAAGCCGTCCGCCCACCATCCGGCGCTGCCGAAGAACGCGCTGGGGCTCACGCGGCGCGACTATGAAGGCACAATGTCGACGCTGTGCGCCGGCTGCGGGCACGATTCGATCACGGCGGCGCTGATCGAAGCCTGCTTCGAGCTGGACCTGCCGGCCCACCGCATCGCCAAGGTCTCCGGCATCGGCTGCTC
>DATEVP010000517.1:0-4012 GCA_035258465.1 Hyphomicrobiaceae bacterium | reverse complement strand
CGGTGCTTTCCGCGCTGAGACGCTTCGGGCCGCTCGTGGTCATTGCGGCGGTGCTGCTGCTCCTGATCGGCATGGGCTGGCATCGGCAGGTCACGCTGGAAAATATCGTCGCGGCGCGGGACCGCTTTCATCTCATGCTTTCCGAGCATGCTGCCGTCGCGGTCTTGATCTACGTGGCGGTCTACATCGGCATGGCGTCGCTTTGCCTTCCCGGCAGCCCGATCCTCACGGCGACCGGCGGCTTGATGTTCGGCTGGCTCGTCGGCGGACTGGCCTCGGTGGTCGGGGCGACGATCGGAGCGACGGTGCTCTTTCTGATTGCGCGCACGGCACTCGGCGAAAGTCTCAGCGAGCGGACGGCGCCGTGGCTTGGCAAGCTTCGCAAAGGCTTTGCGGACGACGCGCTGAGCTACCTGCTGTTCCTGCGCCTTGTTCCGGCCTTCCCGTTCTGGTTCGTCAACATCGCTCCGGCGATCCTCGGCGTTCCGCTCAAGACCTACGTGATCGGAACATTTTTTGGTATAATTCCGGCGACATTCGCCTTCGCTTCGGCCGGCGCGGGTCTCGACAGCGTGGTCATGGCGGCGAAGGCCGAGTACGCGACGTGTCTGGCACAGAAGGGAATGGCCGCCTGTGAGCTCACCATCCGCGCCAGCTCCCTCGTCACCAGGGAACTGATCCTGTCGCTGGTGCTGCTGGGCTTGCTGGCGCTCATTCCCGTTGCTGTGAGGAAATGGAGAAGCTCTCATGCGGCAACCAAATGATCGGGCGGTCGGCTTGATGCGGGTCGATTCCGGCGGACAAGGGGCGGACAAGGGCTCGGCACGGACCGGAACGCTCACGACCATAGGCGCAACGGGCGGCGAGCTTCGCGTCGACCTTTGCGTGATCGGCGCCGGCTCGGGAGGCCTTTCGGTGGCCGCCGCGGCAGCGCAGCTCGGCGTGGCGGTTGCGCTGATCGAAAAGCACAAGATGGGCGGCGACTGCCTGAACTATGGCTGCGTGCCCTCCAAGTCCCTGATCGCCGCGGCGCGGCGCGCGCACATCATGCGGTCTTCCGCGCCCTTCGGCATCGCGCCGACCAACCCGGTGATCAGCTACAAGGGTGTGCACGATCACATCCATGGCGTGATCGCCGCCATCGCCCCCAATGATTCCGTGGAGCGGTTCAGGGGGCTGGGCGTGCACGTGATCCGGGCGACGGCGCAATTCATCAGCCGGGATACGGTGCTTGCCGGCGACGTGCGCATCAAGGCGCGCCGCTTCGTCATTGCCACGGGCTCCTCGCCGAGCATCCCGCCGATCCCCGGCCTCGATGGCGTGCCCTATTTCAGCAACGAGACGATCTTCGAGAATCGCGAGAAGATCGACCATCTCATCGTCATCGGCGGTGGGCCGATCGGGCTGGAGCTGGCGCAGGCCCACCTGCGCCTCGGCAGCCGCGTCACGGTGCTGGAGGCCTTGAAGGTGCTGGCCAAGGACGATCCGGAGATTTCCGAGGTCGTGCTCAATCGCCTGCGCGCGGAGGGCCTCGAGATCCGGGAGGGCGTGCGCGTCGAGCGCGTCTCGGGCGGCACGCGCCTGATCGACGTGCACATCACCGAGGACGGTGCGCCGCGCGTCATCCAGTGCACGAACCTGCTGATCGCGACCGGGCGCGTGCCCAACGTCGCGGGATTGAACCTCGAAGCGGCCGCCATCAAGTACGACAAGCGGGGCATCCAGGTCAGCAAGGGTCTCGTCACGTCCAACTCCCGCGTCTTTGCCATCGGCGACGTGATCGGGGGGCCGCAGTTCACCCACGTTGCCAACTATCATGCCGGCATCGTCATCCGCCGGGCGCTGTTCCGCCAGCGGGCCACCGTCAACGACGATATCCTGCCGTGGGTGACGTTCACCGATCCCGAGCTGGCGCAGGTGGGCTTGAGCGAGGATGCGGCCAAGAAGCGCAAGGGCCGGGTGCGCGTCTTCCGGTGGCCCTATCACGAGAACGATCGCGCCCAAACGGAGCGCGCAACGGAAGGCCTGGTCAAGGTCGTTACCGATGCCAAGGGCAGGATACTGGGCGCCACCATCGTCGGGGAGCATGCCGGCGAGGTCATTCAGATGTGGTCGCTGGCCATATCCCAGGGGCTCGATATCAAGGCCATGACGCAATGGATCTCGCCCTATCCGACGTATTCGGAGGTAAACAGGCGGGTGGCTTACGGCTATTATGCGACCGCGGCCGCCAATCCGCTCGTGCGCAAGGTGGTTTCTTGGCTGGCCAAGCTCGGATGAGCAGCAGGAGTCGCTGGAGAAGTGCGAGGGTGGGGCGTGCCGCGCGATACCATCGATGAGGCCCTGGCCTGGCCCGGCAGGATCTGGGAGAAGGTCAAGGGCATCGAGTGGCGCCAATGGCCCCAATGGCCGCTGGCGGCGACGGCTGAGCGGCGCGGCCTGGGCCTTTCCGCCAAGCTGCTGCTGCTGACCATCGTCTTCGTCATGCTGGCGGAGGTGCTGATCTTCGTGCCCTCCGTGGCCAATTTCCGCATCAGCTGGCTGACCGACCGCATCACCGCGGCACAGCTCGCGGCACTCGCAGCGGAAGCGGTGCCGGGCGGCGTGGTGCCGGACGCGCTGCGCGCCGAGCTGTTGCGCACCGCCCAGGTCCGCGCCGTGGCCCTCAAGCGCAGCAACGAGCGCCGCCTGGTGTTGCCCGCCGACATGCCCTCCCAGGTCGACGAGACCTTCGATTTCCGCGCCAGCGCGCGGCCGACGGGGCTCTGGAACGGGCTCACCATCCGGCTGCGGCTGATCTGGGAGGCGCTCAGCGTGTTCTCGGCACGAGAGGGGCGCATCATCCGGGTGATCGGCGAGCCGCGCATGAGCCCGGGCGATTTCATCGAGGTCGTGCTGCCGGAGGCGCCGCTGCGGGCCGCGATGGTCCGCTACGGCCTCAATGTCATGGGGCTGTCGGTCATCATTTCCGTCATAACCGCCGCGCTGGTCTACTTTGCGCTGAACGGCCTGTTCGTGCAGCCGATGATGCGCATGGCGCGCAACATGCTGAGCTTCAGCCAGAATCCGCAGGATGCCAGCCGCATCATCCTTCCCTCGCAGCGCCAGGACGAGATCGGCACCGCCGAGCGCGAGCTTGCGCACATGCAAGAGGAGCTCACCCAAACCCTGCAGCAGAAAAGCCGGCTCGCGGCACTCGGTCTCGCCGTGAGCAAGATCAGCCATGACCTGCGCAACATGCTGGCGAGCGCGCAGCTGCTTTCCGACCGGCTCACCAGCGTGGCGGAGCCTGCTGTACAGCGCTTCGCGCCGAAGCTGATCGCCTCGCTCGATCGCGCCATCGCTTTGTGCGACAGCACCCTCAAGTTCGGCCGGGCCGAGGAGGCGCCGCCGCGGCGTGAGCTTTTCGCCCTGCAGTCGCTCGTCAACGATGTCGGGGAAGGCCTTAGTCTCCCGCGCGAGGGCTCCATCGACTGGACCATCGAAATCAGCCAGTCGCTGCGGGTCGACGCCGATCGCGATCAACTGTTCCGCGTCTTGAGCAACCTGTGCCGCAACGCGCTGCAGGCCCTCGAGCAGCAGGAGCCGGCCAAGGGCCATATCCGCGTGACCGCGAAGCGCGACGGCAAATCCGTCACCATCGCCGTCACCGACGACGGGCCGGGCGTGCCGGAGAAGGCGCGCACCCATCTCTTCCAGGCCTTCCAGGGCTCGGCCCGCAAAGGCGGGACGGGCCTGGGGCTCGCCGTCGCGCACGAGCTGGTAACGGCCCACGGCGGCACCATCCGCTTGCGCGACACCGAGAAGGGCGCTTCGTTCGAAATCACCATTTCCGATCGGGACAGTTGAGCTTAGCGGCGGGGGCTCGTGCAGCGCATCTACGATCTCGCCATCATCGGCGGCGGCATCAACGGCTGCGGCATCGCCCGCGACGCGCAGGGTCGCGGGCTCAGCGTATTCCTCGCCGAAATGGGTGATCTCGGCGGCGCCACCTCGTCCGCCTCGACCAAAC
>DATEVP010000516.1:0-5697 GCA_035258465.1 Hyphomicrobiaceae bacterium | reverse complement strand
CGCGAGGTCTCGACCTGGAGCGAGGTGTAGCTCTCGGCCGCGTCGGTGAACCAGTATTTCTTGGCGATCGAGTTGGGCGCGAACTCCCAGTAGGTGGAATGATCGGTGCCGTGGATCACGAACGCCCAGGCAACGAAAAGGACCGTGGAGAACAGCAGGTAGAACGCCAGGTTCATGTGCACCAGCAGCAGGGGGAAGTACTGCAGGACCTCGTTCCAGCCGACGGTCATCTGCACCAGGAGCCCAAACACTGCGAGAACGAGGAACAGCACGAGCGATTTGACGCCGCGCGCTCGCGCGTTGGTGAAGACCAGCACGAACAGCATCAACGCAACGAACGAGATGCCGACCCAGGCGCTTGGATGAATGAGCACCCCGCGGCCATCCGACGACAGGACGACCGGTTTTCCTTGCAGCCACGTCAGCAGGGCGCAGAAGAAGCCGTAGGCCCAGACCACCCACCAGTAGAGCAGATCGGAGTGCTGGTAGACCCGCATGCGCACCACGTGGGCGACAGCTTGTGCGGGAGGTGTTGGAGCCTGCCTCTGTTGGTTTATGGCTGCGGACATGGAAGCATTCCCTTGGCGAATTACGACCCTTGCGCCCCGCAAAGTGGGTTCAAGGCATCGGCCATCGTCACGTGAGCGTCAAGCCGGGAGTGCGCAGCGTGCGTTTTTCGCAAACTCCGGCGTCGGCTATCCCGGTCAAGAACCGGAAGCTACATCCGGCCGACGGACGCAGCGGCGTTGACGATGTCGTATTCGCAGTAGACGGGGGAGGCGCGCTTGCCTGTGGTCAGGAACAGATAAGGGTGGCGGTAGCGGGCGTTCCACATCGCATGGTCGGTCTGCCAGGGGTAGACGTCGAGCGCGCTCTTGCCGATCACCACCTTGATCGAGGTGGGGTTGGACCAGGCTTGGCGGTCGACGCCCAGGCTCGTGCTGCGCGCGTCTCTCTGGCAGGCCTGCACGGCGTGCTCCCGGTAGGCGCCGATGATCGCGTCCCTCGTTCCCAAGCGGAACAGGTATTCCTGGTATCCGAGCTTGGCGGCGACCAGGACTGCCAGGAGGAATACGATTGTCTTCATGGGGGACCAGACCCAGCATCACGGGCAGGCACCGAGAGCGCGTGCGCGCTTTTGAGTGTGCAGGCTTATGGTGAACAAAGCGTTTCTGCGCGAGCGTCGGGCCCCCTCTCCCCGCTGCCCTCGGACCAGCCGCTGGGACAGGCGGTATTCAAGCGCGCCGTGCTGGCAGCGGACCGCCGCTGACGAGGTACACGCCGCCGGAGATCAGAGCGATGGCCATCCAGTCGATCGGCGAGGGCCACTCGCCGAGGATGGGAATGCCCACGAGGGCGGTCATCGCCGGGGTGAGTGCGACGAATGCCGCTCCACCCGTAGCGCCGAGAATGCTGACCATGCGCCCGTAAAGCAGCAGCGCGATGATTGCTGTCAGGAGTCCCTGCACGATCGCTTGAAGCGCGATATCAAACAGGGGTGCCTTGAAGATACTGGTTCCAGCGACGAACGCATAGGCCGGCAGGTAGAGCACCAACGAGCCGACAGCCGCAATGGCGGCCGCATGGAGGCCATCGAGCCGCGCGCGCCGCATGGCAACGGTGTAGCAGGCCCAGGCCAGTCCAGCGGCGAGAAAGAGCGCGTGACCGACATTCTGCGCGGTGCCGATGGTGCCGCCCGTGCCCCAGACGATGCCAACGGCGCCCATCACAATCAGGGCTAGGCCGACCCTCTTTTGAGATGTGAATGCCTCTTTCAAGATCGCCGCGGCCAGGATCGCGACCAACAGCGGCATCACGCCGGGAAACAGAGCGCCCGCATGGGCGGCGGGAGCAAACAGCAAGCCGGCATTCACCAGCAGAACCATGGGCGCTCCGCAGCCGATCACAATGGCGCCCAATCCGATCCACCCGAGGCGCTCAAGCGCGAGCCCATTGCTCAGGACATACGGCAGCAGAAGCGGACCTGCCACGCCGAACCGGATTGCGGCGATGTCCCACGGCGTGAGGCTCGTCTGGACGCCTAGTCGGGACACGACGATGAAACCCGCCCAGATGCTGACGGCAGCGACGCCAAAGAGTGCGCCACGCGCGTATTCGGATGTCGTCGGGCTCTGCATGCCGGCGCATGGCTTCAGATTGAGAGGCAAAGGCGAGCGTGCAGAAGCTACATACGGCATGCGGCAGCAGGCGACCCGTTTCCTGCTATCGCATGAGACGAGCTTGCTGAGCGGTCGCGGCCTGCGACGGCTTTCCGGAGCGTGGCGGCGGCAAACCTCGCATTCCGAGCATTGGCAAAGCCGCGCGGCCCTGCTTAGAAGATACTGGCCGACCCTCCGCGGAGGGAAACGTGCGGGAGGAAAAGCACATGGCGAAGATAGGCTTTGTCGGGCTCGGCAACATGGGCGTCCCCATGGCCGGCAACCTCGTCAAGAAGGGCCACGAGGTGAAGGGCTTCGATCTCGTGGCCGCCAACCTGGACAAGGCGGCCGGGCGCGGCGTGAAGAAGGCCGCGTCGGCTGCCGACGCGGCCAAGGACGTGGAGGCGGTCGTCACCATGCTGCCGGCCGGCAAGGACACGCTTGCCGTGTGGGGCAGCAGCGGCATGCTGAAAGCGGCCGCGGCCGGAACGCTGATCGTCGACAGCTCCACCATCGACGTCGCCTCGGCGCGCGCGGCGCACAAGCTGGCGGCCGAGGCCGGCATGCCGTCGCTCGATGCGCCGGTGTCGGGCGGCGTCGGCGGCGCGGAGGCGGCGACGCTGACCTTCATGGCCGGCGGCAGCAAGCAGGCCTTCGAGCGGGCCAAGCCGATCCTCGAAGCGATGGGCAAGCGGGTGGTGCACTGCGGCGAGGCGGGGGCCGGCCAGGCCGCCAAGATCTGCAACAACATGATGCTGGGCATCAGCATGATCGGCGTGTGCGAGGCGTTCGTGCTGGCCGAGAAGCTCGGCCTGTCGCACCAGGCGCTGTTCGACGTGGCCTCCACCTCCTCGGGCCAGTGCTGGTCGCTCACCAGCTATTGCCCGGTGCCGGGCCCGGTGCCGAACGCGCCCTCCAACAACAACTACAAGGCGGGCTTCGCCTCCGCGCTGATGCTGAAGGACCTCAAGCTGGCGCAGGAGGCGGCCTCGGCCGCGGGTGCCACCACGCCGCTGGGGGCAGCCGCGGCGCAGATCTACGGCCTGCACAACGCCTGGGGCGAAGGCGGCGCGGACTTTTCCGGCATCATCCATCTGATCCGCGGCAAGGGAGCCTGAGGCGATGCTGCGCCACTTCGTGTTCGACGCCTACGGCACGCTCTTCAACGTGCATGCGGCGGCCGAGAGGCACAAGGAGACGATCGGGCCGCGCTGGCAGCAGCTGTCGCAGACCTGGCGGACCAAGCACATCGAGTACACGTGGGTGCATGCGCTGGCCGGCCGGCGGGCGACGTTCTGGTCGCTCGCGCAACGCAGCCTCGACTATGCCGCAGCCTCGGTCGGCGGCATCCCCGCCGATCTGCGCGACAAGCTGCTGGCGTCCTATCGCACGATGCAGGCCTATCCGGAGGTGCGGGAGGTGCTGGCCGCGTTGAAAACCAAGGGCGCGACGCTGGCGATCCTGTCGAACGGCGACCCGGACATGCTGGCCGAAGCCGTGCGCGCGGCCAAGCTCGAGGGCCTCTTCGACGATGTGCTCTCGGTCGCGGCCGCCGGCATCTTCAAGCCGAGCCCCGCCGTCTATCGGCTGGCGACCGACCGCTTTGGCTGCAAGCCGCACGACATCTCCTTCCAGTCCTCGAACCGCTGGGACATTGCCGGCGCCAAGGCGTTCGGCTTCCATTGCGTGTGGATCAATCGCACCGACGCGCCGGACGAGTATCCCGACATGAAGCCGGACCGCATCGCGCGCGATCTCGGCGCCCTGCTTGCCGGCTCATGAGCGGCGGACGCTTTCAAAACGTCACGGCTTCGATCCTGTTGCCGTCCGGATCGCGGATGAAGGCGCCGTAGTAGCCGGTGACGGCGGCCTGGCGGGGACCTGGGGCACCGTCATCGGTCGCGCCACCCTCCAGCGCCGCCGCATGGAAGGCGCGCACGGCATCCTGGCTGGCGGCGCGCAGGGCGACGTGAGTGCCGGGGTTGGCGTCGGCGGGCATGTCGGCGCGCAGGTTCAGCCAGAGCTCGGGATACTTCTTGCCGAAACCGACGGCGGTGGGGCGCTGGGCGAGGCGCTTGTAGCCGAGCGGCTCCAGCACGCGCTCGTAGAAGGCGGCGGCAGCGGCGAGATCCCGCACGGGGATCGAGACGTGATCGATCATGGGCGTGTCCTCGACTGAGGCAAACGAGGTCACGTCCTAGCAGCAACGCGCCAACGCCAAAAGGGCCGCCTTCGGGGCGGCCCTCCGGGTGCTGCGGGGTGCGGGTGCCCCGTTTCGCACTACCACTGGCGCCGCCGCCACGACCTCTGGCCGTCGTGGCTCTCGCGGTAGATGTGCCGGCTCGCGGCATCCTGCGCCTGTTCGATGCGCCGGGCTTCCCAGCCGCTGATGTAGCCGTCCTGCTTTGCCGCCCGCTCCATGCGGTGAATGCGGGCCTGCTCACGTGTGAGCGCCATCCGCTCGTACCAGGTCAGTTGACCGTTGCGGGCAGCGCGCTCGATGCGGTGCGCCTGCGCGGCTTCGCGGGCGTCGATGCGCCCGCTTCGGCTGTAGTCACGATAGTCGTGGGCACTCGCGGCAGCGGTGGATGCGGCAAGCGCGATGGCGATGAGGGCGACACGCTTCATGGGTGGTTCCTTCTCCGTGGAATTCGATCAGCGTGAGAAGGAGAATGCGGCGCGCGCCCTGAACTCGCTCTGAACCCCTCGTTGGCGGCCGTTCATCCTTTCGCCGCCAGGCCTGCACATTGCGGACTTGCGGCGCGGAGCTGGTCAGCCGCGGCCGTGGCGCACGACGCGCGGGATATCCTGTCGCTCGATACCGATGTCGGCAAGCGTGTGGTTGCTCAACGCCTCGAGCTGCGCGATCGTCCGGGCGATGCGGCGCTGCTCGGCGAGGGCGGCCATGAGTTTGGCGGGCGCGCTGACGATGGCATTCGCCACAAACGCCAAGACCATGAGTCGGGCACTGCGGCGCGCGTGTGCAGCACCGCTGGGCGAACTCGCCGACAAGCGACTGGTCGAAGCGTACAACATGGGTTTTCTCCTGTTTTCCTGTGCTTAGGTCACACGATGCTCCACTGAGGGGTTTTGGCGCCGGAGCGCCCGGATTGTGCTCATGATCACCTCATCATCCGCGTCGCACGGCCGGGTTTCTCCCGACTCGTTCGACAACGCACAAATTATATGGACGGACGAATTGTTCAAATTTATTGTTCCAATGATTATCATTGGGAATCGCAATCTTGCGCAGCCTCAATCCAGATCATCTGCGCGCCTTCGCCGAAGTGGTCGCGCAGGCAAGCTTCACGCGCGCGGCCAAGCGGCTCAACCTGGCGCAGCCGACGGTGAGCCTGCAGATTCGCGACCTCGAGAACCGTCTTGGGGTGCGCCTCATCGATCGACTCGGCAAGCGCGCGTTCGCCACCACCGCGGGCCGCGAGCTGCTCGAGCACGCGCGCCGCATCGCCGAGGAGAACGAGCGCCTGCTGGCGGCCATGCGGCGTCATCGCGATGGCTGGCTCGGCCAGGTGCGCAT
>DATEVP010000515.1:0-3468 GCA_035258465.1 Hyphomicrobiaceae bacterium | reverse complement strand
GCGTCTCTTGGTGCGCTTCCGTGGGCGCTCGCCTGCGACAGCTTGAATCGCCATGACCTCGCCTTGTACCTCCCAGTTGCCGCCTTAATCAACGTCGTATTAGGGTAAGGATTACCCGGGTTTTTGCGGCAAAGGGCCGCTTTTTTTCACGCTTTCCCCAAGATGGCCTTTCTCACAGAGCTCGAACGGGTCGCCGACGCCGTCGAGGGACGGCTCGACCGCCTGCTCGCCCAAAGCCTGAACCCCGCCCCCTTGGGAGCCAAGCTCGGGCAGGCTATGCGCTATGCGGCGCTGGGGGGCGGCAAGCGATTGCGGCCGTTTCTTCTCATCGAATCGGCGCGTTTGTTTGGCGTCGCGGAGGAGGAGGCGCTTCCCGCCGCTTGCGCGCTGGAATGCGTGCATTGCTACTCTCTCGTGCATGACGACCTGCCCGCCATGGACGACGACGCCGTCCGCCGCGGCCGTCCCACGCTCCATATCGCCTTCGATGAGGCGACCGCCATCCTTGCCGGCGACGCCCTTCTGACGCTCGCCTTCGAAATCTTGAGCGACCCAAGCACCCATGCCGACCCCGCCATTCGCGCCGAGCTTGTGCTTCTTCTGGCCAAGGCCGGCGGCTGGCAGGGCATGGCCTTAGGCCAGGCGCTCGATCTCAACCCCGAGCGGCAAGGATTCAGCCTTTCCGACGTGGCTAACATGCAGGCCCTCAAGACCGGGGCACTCTTCCGTTTCGCCTGCGAGGCAGGCGCCGTTCTGGGGCGGGCGGGCGCCGCCGAGCGGGCCGCGCTTCGCGACTATGCCGCTTCCTTGGGCCAGGCCTTCCAGCTCGCCGACGATTTGCTCGATGCCCAAGGCGACGCCGCCACGCTTGGCAAGGCGGTGGCCAAGGATGCGCGAAGGGGCAAGGCCACGCTCGTCGCCCTGCTCGGGATCGAGCCAGCGCGGGCGCGCCTCAAGGCGCTGGTCGACGATGCAGAAGCTGCGCTTGCACCATTTGGCAATAAAGCCGCAACGCTCAAGGATGCGGCCCGCTTCATCGCCTCGCGCCGGGCTTGAGCGCTCGATCGAATCGGGAGACACGGGAGTCATGACCAAGGCCAGTCTCACAACACGGCGGAAATGGCCGTTGCCGCTTCGCATTCTCTTCGCGCGGCCGAGGCTGCTGGTTTCGATCCTCGTCGGGCTCGGCGTCCTGGCGCTACTGCCGCTTTACTCCGAACAGCTTCGCGGTGTGACGCGCATTCTGGTTGGCTGGGACATCGGCGTCGCCCTCTATCTCATTCTCGCTTTTTGGATGATCGCCAAGAGCGACGTGGCGCAGATCCACCGGCAGTCTCTCGCTCAGGACGAGGGCAGTTTCGCCATCCTGGTGCTGACCATCGTCAGCGCCGCGGCCAGCGTTGGCGCCGTGTTCGCCTGGCTCGAATACGCGACCAGGGATGAGACGTTCACTATGCCGGGGCTCATCTTCCTGCTGCTGACGATCATGCTGTCGTGGACCTTCATCCACACCATGTTCGCCCTCCACTACGCGCACGAGTATTACGCCGAGCACGCCAAGCGTGGCGGGGGATTGATCTTCCCTCGCGATCACGAGCCCGACTATTGGGACTTTGTCTATTTGGCCTTCAGCATCGGTACGGCCACGTCGGTGTCCGACGTGGAGGTGAGCTCCAAGCGGATTCGCCTGACCGTGACGGTGCATGGCGTCGTTGCGTTCTTCTTCAATGTCACGGTGATCGCGCTAACCGTGGGGCTGGTCGGCGACGCGGTTCAGAACTAGCCTGCAAGAAGCGGGACAGGATCACTCCGCGGCGGTGCGGTTGCGGCCAGCCTGGCCGAAGCGCCGCTCGATATAGTCGAGCACCATCTGCTTGAACTCGCCCGCAGCACCGGGGCCGCGCAAGGTCGCCACCTTCTTGCCGTCGATGAACACGGGCGCCGCCGGCGCCTCTCCGGTGCCGGGCAGCGAGATGCCGATATCGGCGTGCTTCGATTCGCCCGGCCCGTTGACGATGCAGCCCATCACCGCCACGGTGAGTGTCTCCACCCCGGGATAGCGCCGCTTCCATTCCGGCATCTCTTCCCGGATGAAGTCCTGGATGTCGCGGGCAAGCTCCTGGAAGGTGGTGGACGTGGTCCGGCCGCAGCCGGGACAAGCGGCCACCAGCGGCACGAAGCTGCGGAAGCCCATGCTCTGAAGCAGCTCCTGCGCCACCTTCACTTCGAGCGTGCGGTCGCCTTGCGGCTCGGGCGTGAGCGAGATGCGGACGGTGTCGCCGATCCCTTGCTGGAGCAGCACGGCGAGCGCGGCGGAAGAGGCGACGATGCCCTTAGACCCCATGCCGGCTTCCGTCAGCCCGAGATGGAGCGCCAGCTCCGAGCGGGCGGCGAGCATGGCATAGACGGCGATCAGGTCCTGCACGGCGCTGACCTTGGCCGACAGCACGATGCGCTCGGCGGGAAGCCCAAGCTCGATCGCCCGGGCGGCGCTGAGCAGCGCCGACTGCACGATGGCCTCATGCATCACTTCGCGCGCGTCCTTGGGCTCGGGGAGGCGCGCATTCTCGTCCATGAGGCGGGTTAGAAGCTCTTGGTCGAGACTTCCCCAATTGACCCCGATACGCACCGCCTTGCCGTGCCGAAGCGCGATCTCGATGATCTCGGCGAATTGCCGGTCGCGCTTGTCCCTGAAGCCGACATTGCCGGGGTTGATGCGGTATTTGGCAAGTGCCGCGGCGCAAGCCGGGTGCTCCTTGAGCAGGGTGTGGCCGTTATAGTGGAAATCGCCGATCAGCGGCGCCTCGACGCCAAGAATATCGAGCCGCTCACGAATATGAGGCACGGCGGCGGCGGCCTCCGCCCGATCCACCGTGATGCGCACGAGCTCGGAGCCGGTACGCGCCAGCGCCGCGACTTGCGCGACCGTCGCCGCCACATCGGCCGTGTCGGTATTGGTCATCGACTGCACCACGATGGGCGCGCGGCCGCCGATCGTGACAGGGCCGATCCTGACCGGGATCGCCTGCCGCCGCTTAGAGCTTTCCATGGCTCAAGGATACATCACATTTGCGGGGGCCGCGCCAGCGGGCCGCTCTCTTAGGCTTTCCGCCTGGCGGCGGCGCCGATCCGGGCCCGCTTCCGCAGGGTGATGGCGAGATCGGCCAGCAGCGCCGCCGATGCCACGCCGGCGGCGGCAAAAAGCGCGGTCGGGAAATCCGCCACACGGTCGGGGGTCAGCCCTTGCAAGGCCTCCAGCAGGACGGCGAAGGGGACCAGTACTGCCGCCACCACCATCGGCCGGGGCCAGGCGAGGCAGAAGATCGCGGTGACGGCGAAATAAGCGAGGAAGTGCTCGACCAGCCAATGCAGCCCGAGGCGGACCTGCCATCCGGCCGGAACCAGCGACGCCACAACAATCGCCGCGATCAGCACAGCGCCGCAAACCGCAAGCCATTTCGCAAGAGT
>DATEVP010000514.1:0-3860 GCA_035258465.1 Hyphomicrobiaceae bacterium | reverse complement strand
GCTCCATCATGGCGAGGTCGGGCGGCTTCAAGCCATGGCGCGCGTCGATCAGCAGAAACACGCGCACCAGCGAGGGGCGCCCGCGCAGGTAGTCCTTCACCAGGCTCGTCCAGGCGTCGACCTTCGCCTTCGGCGCCTTGGCGAAGCCATAGCCCGGCATGTCCACCAGAAACAGCGCGGCGCCGTGCACCTCGAAGTAGTTGAGCTCCTGCGTCCGGCCCGGCGTGTTGGACGTGCGGGCGAGCCCGCGCTGGCGGACGAGGGCGTTGAGCAGGCTCGATTTGCCGACATTGGAGCGGCCGGCAAACGCCATTTCCGTGCGATCGGGGGAGGGCAGGAACTCCAGGCTCGGCACGCTTTTGACGAACTGCCACCCCCGCGCGAACAGCGCCTCGCCGGCGGCGAGCTCATCGGCGGTGAAGTCTTGCGCCGGCATTGCTCCCTCTCCCCGCAAGCCCTCGGGTTGGATGTGGCCAGGATGAGTGTGAGGAGAGCCCCAGGGCAAGCGGGGAGAGGGGATCCGCTACGAGCCTTCCTTGCCCCGCAGGGTCTCGCGCGCCTCGTCGATCCTGGCGGCGATGACGTGATCGGAGCCGTTGAGCCCCTTCTGGTGACGTGTCGCCTGGCCGTCCAGGGCCGCATCGATCTCGGTGTCGGTGGCGTCCGGCTTCAGCCCGAGCGTGCGCAAGGCCTGCTCGCGGGTCATCGGCTTGTCGCCTTTGGCCTTGCCGGTGTCCGAGCCATCCGCCGGCTGCGGCCGGGGCTTTGCGAGCTTGCCCAGAACCTGGGCTGAAACGCCTCCCACCCGGTCCTTCAGCTTGCCCATGTCGATGTTGCGCGCTGAGGCAAGCCTCGCTTTCCACTTGTCGGTGCCGAGGTTCTTCCACAAGTGAACCTCGGTGTTGTTGCGGCGCATGATCGTGTACTGCTGGAGCAGCGAGAGCACGTTGTTCCACGCCCAGTAGATCACCAGGCCCGACGGGAACGACGCCAGCATGAAGGTGAAGATCACCGGCATCCAGTTGAAGATCTTCTGCTGCACGGGATCGGGCTGCTGCGGGTTCAGCTGCATCTGCACCCACATGGTGATGCCCATGATGATGGGCCACGCGCCGATCAGCAGGTACTCGGGCACGACGAAGGGGAGCAGTCCGAACAGGTTGAAGAGGGAGGTCGGATCGGGCGCGGACAGGTCCTTGATCCAGCCGAAGAACGGCGCATGCCGCATGTCGATGGTGACGAACAGCACCTTGTAGAGCGCAAAGAAGACGGGGATCTGCAGCACGATCGGCAAGCAGCCCGACATCGGGTTGATCTTCTCGTTCTTGTAGAGCGCCATCAGCTCCTGCTGCTGCTTGCCGCGATCGTCCTTGAAGCGGTCGCGGATCTTTTCCATCTCCGGCTGCAGCTTCTTCATCTTGGCCATCGACTCGTAGCTCTTGTTGGCCAACGGGAAGAAGGCGGCCTTCACCAGGACGGTGGTGGCGAGGATGGCAAGCCCGTAGTTGCCGAACAGCTGGCTCAGCCAGTGCAGCAATTTGAACAGCGGCTTGGTGATGAAATAGAACCAGCCCCAGTCGATCAGCAGGTCGAACTTCTGGGCGCCGAGCTTTTCCCCGTAGCCCTCGATCAGACCCACCTGCTTGGCGCCGGCGAACAGGTTGCTCACCGTCTCGCTGCGACCGCCCGGCGGAACGGAGACGCCAGTGTTGAGAAGGAAATCGGCCTGGTACCTCTCCTTTGCTCCCTTGATGCCGCTGAAGGTCGCCTGATAGGGGGTCTTCTGGTCGGGGATCAGGGCGGCTGCCCAATACTTGTCGGTGATGCCGAGCCAGCCCCCGGTCTGCTTGAACGACTTGGTGCCGCCTTCCTTGAGCAGGTCGGAATAGGCCAGCTCCTGCAGGCCGGTGTCGCCCAGCACCCCGATCGGCCCCTCGTGCAAGATGTAGAACCCTTGCGTCTTCGGCGTGCCGTGCCGCGAGAGCAGGAAATAGGGATAGAGGGTGACCGCGGCGTTGCTCTTGTTCTCGACCTCGTCGGCGACCGTGAAGAGGTAGTCGGCGTCGACCGAAATCTTGCGGCGGAAGACGAGCCCCTGCCCGTTGTCCCACACCAGCGTGACGGGCGTGGCTGCCGTCAGGACACGTGACCCCTCCGCGCGCCAGAGCGTGTCGTTACCCGGCACGGGCGTATTGGCCCCGCTGGCCGCCACCCAGCCGTACTCGGCATAGTAGGGCTCAGGCGCGCCCGATGGCGAGAAGAGCACGACGTTGGGACTCGTCGGGGCAGCCTCTTCTCGGTATTTCACCAGCACCAGATCGTCGATCCGGCCACCCTTGAGCGCAATCGATCCGCGCAGGCTCGGTGTGTCGATCTTGACGCGCGGGCTGTCGGCAAGCGCCGCCTCGCGATTGGCGGTCGGCACGGCCGGTATCGCCGACGGTGCGGCGCCAGGCTGGGCCCCGGGCTGAGGCACCGTGCCCGGCGCAGCCTTTGGCGCGCCGGGCTGGTCCTTGCCCTGTGTCTGCTGCTGTTGCTCCTGCTGGATGCGCTGCCGGCGCTCCTGCTCCTCCTTCAGCTTCGGGCCGGCATAGAACACTTGCCACGCGAGCAGCACGGACACCGACAGCACGATGGCAAGAAGGAGGTTCTTCTGATTGTCCTTGTCGTGCAGCATGAGCTTTCTCGATTGGGACCTTCTCAGGTCTTTCGTTCTTGCAGGTTGCGGGCTGTGCTGCCGCGCCGGGGGCGCTTTGCGGCGCTGTTGACGCGGTCGAGCGCGGTTGCCAGCTCAGCCACGAGCGCGCCGAAGGCCTGCTCGAGGGCCGACCGCCTGGCGATCACAACATAGTCGAAATCCGCTCGCGCGTGGTCCCTTTGCACGTTTCTGACGGCGGCCTTCAGACGCCGCCTGATGCGATTGCGATCGACCGCCTTGCCGACCTGGCGCGTGATGGTGAAGCCGAACCGCGGATGCGGCGCTGCTCCTTCCCGACCCCCATCACCTCGTTCTTTGGCCTCGAGCACGAACGCGGGCGTTGCCCACCGCGCGCCTTTGCGGATGCGCTGGAACTCGGCGCGCCGCTTCAGCGTGACGACGCGGGAGAGCGAGCCAGCCGTTGCCTTCGCCGGTGTTTTGGCCATGCGCGACCCGTCAGCAGCGGCGCCGCTCAAGCCGACAAGCGCTTGCGGCCCTTTGCCCGGCGCCGTGCCACCACCCGGCGCCCGCCGGCTGTCAGCATCCGCTTGCGGAAACCGTGGCGGCGCTTGCGCACGAGCCTGCTGGGCTGGTAAGTCCGTTTCACGTCCGGTCTCCATCCTTGAAAAGCCCAGTAGAGCGGCTGCGCGCCCTTTGCCAAATCTGCGCCGAAAACGCGCTGACCCTGACTTGAGCCGATCGGAAATGCCCGCGCTTATAGGGGCTGCGCCCAGTTCAAGTCAATCCGACCGCCGGCGTTCGATTTGGTGGACAAACGCCATCAAATCTTTTCGCTTTCACTCACTTGTGCTTGACATCGGCCCCTCGAAAGGTCGCCAACACCTATGGTGTCTGAGGTCCCGACCCTTCGGTCACTTCGGAATACAACGTCTCGACTGAGAAGCCATGGCAGATGAGCGTCCTTTGAATGATCTGCCTTGCGGAGGCAAGCTTCCGGAGCTGACCAACGCGTCCTTATGCGGCGGCGGGCGCGCCGCTCTTCCCGCGACCAGGTTCGGTACGGTGCTTTCCGCGCTGAGACGCTTCGGGCCGCTCGTGGTCATTGCGGCGGTGCTGCTGCTCCTGATCGGCATGGGCTGGCATCGGCAGGTCACGCTGGAAAATATCGTCGCGGCGCGGGACCGCTTTCATCTCATGCTTT
>DATEVP010000513.1:0-2001 GCA_035258465.1 Hyphomicrobiaceae bacterium | reverse complement strand
CTGCCGGTCAAGCCCGCCAAGTAGAACTCGTAGCAGTTGGCGCTGATCTGGATGGTGTTCCAGCAGCCGCCCGCCAGCGCCGGGCGGTCCGGCGGGTCATAGAAGGTGCAGAAAACGTGGGGGCCGCTGAAATACCAAGAGCCGACCGCCTGCCGCTGCCCCTCGCGGTAGTCGAGCCGGCCGTTGGCGAGATAAGCTTCCGTCCAGGCGACGCCGTTGCCGTAATGGCCATCGAGCGTCCGGCCGATGAAAGCCGCGCGCATCGCCTCCTCGGTCATCCAGGGCGGCGCCACGACCGGCGCCGGCGCGGCGGCGCCGAGAAGATTGCTGCCGGCAATAGCCGCGAGCACCGCCAACATTCCCCGGGTCGTCATGCCAAGGCTCGTTATGGGCCACAGGCTTTTCACCAATTGACGACGGTAGGCGATTATTGTGGCTGGGGCGGGACAGAACGCGAACCGAACATGGACAGCGGCTGCCACCGCATGTAAAAGCACGCGCACACTGCAAACCTCGAGCGAAAAACCATGAGCTACAATGTCGCCGTCGTCGGCGCCACGGGCAACGTGGGCCGGGAAATGCTGTCGATCCTGAGCGAGCGCCAGTTCCCCGTGAACGAGGTGCATGCGCTTGCCTCGCGCCGCTCGGTCGGCGTGGAGGTCTCCTTCGGCGACGCGAACCTCAAGTGCAAAGACCTGGAAACGTTCGACTTCTCCAAGGTCGATTTCTGCCTGATGTCGGCCGGCGGGTCCGTTTCCAAGGAGTGGTCGCCGCGGATTGCCGCCAAGGGCTGTGTCGTCATCGACAACTCATCGGCCTGGCGCTACGACCAGGACGTCCCCCTCGTCGTGCCGGAGGTCAATGCCGACGCGGTGGCGGGCTACAAGAAGAAGAACATCATCGCCAATCCCAACTGCTCGACGATGCAGCTGGTGGTGGCGCTCAAGCCATTGCACGACCGCGCCACGATCAAGCGCGTGGTGGTCGCGACCTATCAGTCCGTGTCCGGCGCCGGCAAGGAGGCCATGGACGAGCTGTGGAGCCAGACCAAGGGCAAGTACGTGCCCGGCCAGGAGTACGCGCCCAAGAAGTTCCCCAAGGAGATCGCCTTCAACTGCATTCCGCACGTCGACGTCTTCATGGAGGACGGCTACACGCGCGAGGAATGGAAGATGGTGGCCGAGACCAAGAAGATTCTCGACCCCAGGATCAAGCTGACGGCGACGTGCGTGCGCGTGCCGGTGTTCGTCGGCCACAGCGAGGCGGTCAATGTCGAGTTCGAAAAGCCGATCACGGCGGAGGAGGCGCGCCAGATTTTGCGCGAGGCACCCGGCTGCCTCGTGATCGACAAGCACGAGCCCGGCGGCTACATCACGCCGATGGAAGCGGCCGGCGAGGACGCCACCTACATCAGCCGCATCCGCGAGGATGGCACCGTCGAGAACGGCCTTGCCATGTGGATCGTCTCGGACAACCTGCGCAAGGGTGCGGCGCTCAATGCCGTGCAGATCGCCGAGGTGCTGATCAATCGCAAGCTGCTGCGCAAGGCGGCGTGACGCTGTCATCCCGGTGCTTGTCACCGGGATCCAGCCATCCACAAACGCTGGAGCAACCTGATGGATGGATCCCGGGCACAAGGCCCGGGATGACAGCGTGCGACCAATTTGGCCGAAACGCCTAGCGCTTGCTGTCGGACAGTTTCTGCAGCGTGTCGACGATTGCCAGCAGGTCGCCGATGAATTGCTCACGCTGCTTGGCGGGCAAGGCATCGAGGATGCGCTCGTCGACCCGCTTGGCGAGCGGCTCGGCGACGCGCAGCACGCGCCGGCCCTCGTCGGTGAGCTTCACCGCGTAGGCGCGGGCGTCCTCCTTGGTGCGCCGGCGCTGCAGCAGGCCCTTCCTCTGCATGCGCCGTACGATGTCGGCGAGCGTCGAGCGGTCGATGCCCGTGCGATCGACGAGGCCGGTCTGGCTCAGCCCTTCGTTCTGCGCCACCGTCAT
>DATEVP010000512.1:0-10622 GCA_035258465.1 Hyphomicrobiaceae bacterium | reverse complement strand
CAGGTATGAGGGCATGTCCGCGGGGCAGAAGCAGGTCATCGACGACCACTGCACCAACGAATGGGCGCTGCGGGTCGCGGCACCCTGGTCCGACTACGAGCGTGCCGGCGTCGCCAAGCTGTCGGCCGATACCGCCAACCGCGAGGTCTACACCATCTCGGACGCGCAGCTGGCGGAATGGAAGCAGGCGGCCGCGCCGGTGGTGAAGGCTTGGAGCGACAGCGTGCGCAAGGGTGGCGGCGACCCGGATGCGGTCCTGGCGGACCTGAAGGCAACGCTCACCAAGTACAACTCGGCCTATTGATGAGCCGCACTCTCGCGCGTCGGCTCGACCGATGCGCGGGCGCGAACGACATGACGGCGGCGAGCTTTCTCGCCGCCGTTGCCGTGTTAGGTTGGCCGCGCAAGCCTCCTCCCTGCCCATTGTCTGCGAGCGGTGTCGAGCCGGTGGAGCCCGAAGCATGAAACCCAACGGCATGGACCGCTTCATCAACTCCATCGAGCTGGTGGCGGCCGCCTTCGTCGGCCTCGTCGCGGCCGATGTGTTCATCTCGGTCATGCTGCGCTATTTCTTCAGCATCGAGATCCCCGACAGCTATAATTTCGGCCAGCTGCTGCTCGGCATCCTGATCTTCTGGGGCATCGCCGCCACCTCCTACCGCGGCACGCACATCACCGTCGATCTGGTCTGGGCCAACGTCGGACCCAAATGGCAGCGCGCCATCGACGTGTTCGCCACGCTCGTCATGCTGTTGGTGGTGGCGGTGCAGACGTGGACCCTGCTCGACAAGACCACGAGCACCTATGCCGACAACCTGCAGACGGCCGATCTGCGTCTTCCGTTCTGGCCCTTCTACGCCCTTGCCTGGGTGGGCGACGTGTCAGCCGTCATCCTGATTGCCGTGCGCACCTACCGGCTGATCTTCCGCCCCGATCTGATGCCGAGCGGCTACCAGATCAAGCCGATCGATTGAGGCCCCGCGATGAGTAGCGATGCCGTCGCCGTCATCGGGTTCGTCGCCCTGTTTGCGCTGATGCTGCTGCGCGTGCCGGTGGGTATGGCGATGGGGCTGGTCGGCGTTGCCGGCTTCGGCTACCTGACGGGCAGCGGGCCGGCGCTGAAGATCGTCGGCCACACCTCGATGCGCACGGTGACGGACTGGAATTTCGCCGTCGTCCCGCTGTTCTTGCTGATGGGCTCGTTCGCCACCACCTCCGGCATGAGCCGTGAGCTGTTCCGCGCGGCCAATGCTTTTCTCGGGCACTTGCGCGGCGGGCTCGGCATTGCCACCATCGCCGCCTGCGGCGGGTTTGCGGCGATCTGCGGGTCGTCGGTGGCAACCGCGGCGACCTTCTCGCGCGTCGCCTACCCCGAGATGCGCCGCTTCGGCTATCCGCAGAGCTTCGCCACCGGCGTGATCGCCGCCGGCGGCACGCTCGGCATCATGATCCCGCCCTCGACCGTGTTTGCCGTCTACGGGCTGATCACCGAGCAGGACATCGGCAAGCTGTTCATCGCCGGTGTCGTTCCCGGCATTCTGGCCGTTGCCATGTACATGATCACGATCACCATCATCGGCAGAGTGCGCCCTGACTATCTGCCCTCCGGTCCCCGGAGCTCCTGGAAAGAGCGGCTCGAGGGCATGCGCGACGTCTGGGCGACGCTCTTGCTGTTTGCGTTCGTCATCGGCGGCATCTACGGCGGTCTCTTCACCCCCACCGAGGCGGCCGGCATGGGCGCGGCCGGCGCCTTTCTGATCGGCCTGGCGCGACGGCGGCTGTCCGGGCCCGACATCCTGCGCTCGCTTCTCGAGGCGACCCGCACCACCGCGGCCGTCTTTACCGTGCTGATCGGCGCGATCCTGTTCGGCTACTTCCTCACCATCACGCAGACGCCGCAGAAGGTGACCGAGTTCCTCACCGGCCTCGGCCTCGGGCGCTATGGCATCCTGGCCGTGATCATGATCATGTATCTGGTGCTCGGATGCCTGATGGATGCGCTGGCGATGATCATTCTCACGGTGCCGATCATCTTTCCCGTCATCAAACAGCTCGGCTTCGACCCGATCTGGTTCGGCGTCATCATCGTCATGACGGTGGAGCTGGGGCTGATCCATCCGCCGGTGGGGATGAACATTTTCGTCATCAAGAGCGTGGTGGAGGACGTCAAGATCTCGACCATCTTCTATGGCGTGCTGCCGTTCATCCTCACCGACATCTTGCGCCTGATCCTGCTCATCGCCTTTCCGATCCTGGCGCTGTGGCTGCCGTCCAAGATGTAGGGTGTCATCCCGGCATTTATTGCCGGGATCCATCCATCAGCATGCTCCGGAGCTTGCGGATAGCTGGATACCGGGCACAAGGCCCGGTATGACAGTCGTTGGGTGGTGAAGGGATTGACGCATGAAAAGACCGAGCGCGGCGCTGAAGCGCCAGGCATTCGGCGAGCCGGGCGCCAGCGCGATCGACTTCGGCGAGCTGCCGACCTATGTCGGCTACCAGGTGCGGCGCACGCAGGCCAAGATCTTCATCGAACTCGAAGCCACGCTCCGCGATTTCGATTTCACGCCGGGCTCGTTCGGCGTGCTCGCCTTGATCCGGGCCAATCCCGGCATCACGCAGGTGGCGCTGGCGGCCGCCTTCGGCATCGACAAATCGACCATGAGCCCGGTGATCTTCAAGCTCGAGAAGCGCGGCCTGATCCGGCGCGAGGTGCTGGCGAGCGACCGGCGCTATCAGGCGCTCTACCTCTCCCCGTCAGCCGAGCCGACGTTCCTGGCCGCGCGCGAGCGCGTGCGCGCCTTCGAGGGCGGCGTCGCGGCCAGGCTGACCAAGCCCGAGCAGCGCGAGCTGACGCGGCTGCTGGGCAAGCTGCAGGCCGGTGGTGGGTAGGATTTCCCGATCTTCGCGCCTGGGAATTGCGACCGCCGACGGTTTCACGGGCCAATGTTTCACGTGAAACATCAGCATCTTGGTTAATTTGGCTGGCGCGGCGCCATAACGACGGCTCCCAGCCTGAATTTTCCGGCGAGCCAGGCGCCGCGCCGCCAACATCGTGACCAACCACAAGATCACGCCGTCGACAGCGTCAACGAGGCGCCAACAGCGCGCCAACAAGGCGCCAACAACACGCCTCATCGCGCCGCGATCATGCTCCGGCCCGCGCCCGGGTGTCCTCCTCGTCGAACCCCCCCCCTCAATCCCCCACGATAGCGCCGTCGCCGAGCCGCACGCGCCGACCCATGCCCGAGGGGCGCGGGGACAAGTCGGCCGTCGCGAACATGTCTCGACCGACGCTTTGTGCCTCGTGCCGAAGTCCGGCGCACGGGCACATGATTGAATTGGCGCGGACTGTTGCTGATTTCCCTACTGGCATGGGACGTCGAAATCGACGTGGTAGTGCTCGTCGTGTCGGACCCAGGCTTGATTTTTGTTGAAGGCAATGCGCCCGCGCAGTTGCGATCCCGGCCCGGTCGCGAACAACATGGGCTGCAGACCGACATCAAAGATCACGCGCCGGATCCCGATGCCATGAGCTCTGGCCGCTCGATCGAGAGCCAGGAGGTGCTTTGCCATCGCCGCGAAATCGAGCCGGTGCGAGCCGGCCCGCCCGCTGTTGTCGAACTCGACCGCGTAGCCGAATTGGTTGAATGGTGAGGTCGGCAGTTCCGAAACCTGGCCATCCGGGGTTCGAACCGGCACGTGAAAATCAGCCGCCGTGCCGTTGGCGTGGGTCTTGTGGGGCGCGAATCGGCCTCCCCAGGGCCAGCCGCTTTCGGCGTAGATGAAGCGCAGCTCTGGGTGAGACTTGCTCAGTTCTGCGTATGCGTCGCGCATCGCATTGCGGACCAGGCTGTGCAAAAACGTGCGGCCCAGCAAGAAGCCGGCGGTGCTGTACGCGCGATAGTTTGCTCCGGAACTAGGCAGTCGCCGCCCGCCTTCAAGTCTGCCGCCTGCGACGGTCCCACGGCATACGCTTGGCTGGCTGCTATCGATCCCCAGCCAAGCGACATATGCGGCAAAACCGGCCACGGCGAATAGCGGCAAGACGCACGCGACGAGCAAGGCCCGCGATATTGTCATGCTTCCGACTTTCGAGACGATTGCAGCGGGCTTTGCCGCGTGCGACCGCAGCTGTCAATGCGTCGCCGCCTCAGCATCGGGGCTCAGGCAGACGCATTCGATCGAGGCTGGCGATCGAGGCTGGCGATCGAGGCCGGATGGAGCTGCGGTGGTGCGGAGCAGGCCGATTTGGCATCAGAGCTGTGCTCGCACGATCGCCGCGCCCATGCTCAGGGCCCTCAGCTTGGCGAACGCCAGCTCACGCGGCAAATACTTCATCCCGCAGTCCGGCGCCGGGATCAGCTTGTCAGCGGGCACATATTTCAGGCCGGTACGGATGCGCTCGGCCACCGTCTGCGGCGTCTCGGCCCTGGGCTCGTTGAGGTCAATGACGCCAAGCACGATTATTTTGCCCGCCAACTCCCTCAGCACGCCGAGGTCGAGCTTGGGCTGTGCCGCCTCGATCGAGATCTGCTGGGCGGTGCTGTCGGCGAGCTGCGGCAGGAAGGAGTAGCCGACCGGCTTGGTCTCGCCCGGCACCAGCGCCGCATAGCCGAAGCAGAGATGCACGATGGTCGGCACTTTGAGGCCTTCGAGCGCCCGGTTGATGGCCTTCACCGCAACGCGCTTGGCCGCCTCGGGGTCGTTGCGCAGCCACGGCTCGTCGAGCTGGATGATGTCGGCGCCGGCCTTCTCCAGATCGCGCGCCTCCGCGTTCACCGCGGCGGCGTAGTCCATCACCATCTCTTCTTCGTCGCCGTAGAACTCGTTGATGGCCTGCTGGCTCATGGTGAAGGGACCCGGCAGCGTGATCTTCGCCGCCCGGTCGGTGTTGCGGCGCAGAAACTGCATGTCGCGAACCTCGACGGCGTGCTTACGGCGGATTTTGGCGACCACGCGCGGCACCGGCGTCTCGTGGCCGGAGCGCGCCCTGACGTGGCCGGGCTTGGCCGTGTCGATGCCTTCGAGCGCGGTGGCGAACCGGTTCGAATAGCTTTCGCGGCGTATTTCACCGTCGGTGATGATGTCGATGCCGGCGCGTTCCATGTCGCGGATGGCAACGATGGTCGCATCGTCCTGCGCCTGCTCGAGCCAGGGCTCCGGCACACGCCAGATGTCCATGCGCACGCGCGGCACCGTCTTGGACAGCATTTCGCGGTTCACCAGCCAGTCCGGCTGCGGGTAGCTGCCGACGACGGTGGTGGGCAACAGGTGCGTTGGCATGGTGATGACTGCTCCTCGAAGAAGACTACGGTTCAGGCGGCAGCGGACGCGGGTATCGCCGCCGGGATGGCCCCGGAGGATGCCTTCTGCTGCCGGCCCGCGGACTGCCACACGACCATGCGGCTCTCGAGCGACCGCGCCAGCATGTAGTAGGCGATCGACAGAACCAGGATCGCCAGGATGGCCGCGAACACGCGCGGGCTGTCCAGGATGGTGCGGTTGAGCGTCACGAGATAGCCGATGCCGGCCGACGCGGTCAGCATCTCCGACACCACCACGCCGATGATGGTGAGCGCGCCGCCAAGCCGCAAGCCGGCGAACACGGTCGGCACGGAAGCCGGGATGATCACGCGCGTGATCTGCTGCGGCAGCGTGGCGCCCATGCTGCGGGCGGCGAGGATGAACTGGGGGTCGATGGTGCGGATGCCCGCGGCGGTCGACAGCATGACCGGGAAGAAGCCGTAGATGCCGGCAAAGGCGATCTTGGAGCTCGAGCCGATGCCGAACCAGGCGGTGAAGATGGGATAGAGGATGACGATCGGCACGGCGTAGAGGCTGGAGAAGATCGGCAGCAGCAGATTGCGCAGCACGGCAAGCCCGCCGACCAGGGCGCCGACGAGTATGCCGAGGCCGCAGGCGATCAGCATCGAGGCGGCGACCTCGTAGAGGGTGACGAGCAGCGCCTCAAAATAGATGTGCCGGTCGATCCAGAGCACGGTCAGCGTCTTCGACAGCGACGGCAGGAACAGCTCGGGCAGCAACCCGGTCAGGGGCACGACCTCCCACGAGATCAAGAGAACGACCAGTGTCATCCAGCGCACGGTAGCGGGAGCAGGCCAACGCATGGGGAGCCTCACGCTGTCTTGCGGATCTGCTGCCAGATGCGATCGCGCAGCTGGCCGAATACTTCGGTTGCCATCATCTCGTAGGTGCGCGGCCGCGGCAGGGTGACCTCGATATGATCGATGAGGCGCCCGGGCCGCGCCGACATCACCATCACCTCATCGGCGAGGTAGACCGCCTCGGTCAGGCTGTGCGTGACGAACACGACCGTCTTCTTCGTGGTCGACCAGATGCGCAACAGCTCATGCCCCATGGTCATGCGGGTCTGCTCGTCGAGGGCCGCGAACGGCTCGTCCATCAGCAGTACCGGCGGGTCTTGCACCAGGCCGCGTGCGATCGATACGCGCTGCTTCATGCCGCCCGACAGCTCATGCGGATAGCGCTCGCCGAAGCCTTCGAGGCTGACGAGGCTCAGCATGGCCTGCGAGCGACGCCGGCGCTCTTCGCGCGGTGTGCCGCGCAGGCTCAGGGGAAACTCGATGTTGTCGAGCGTGGAGAGCCACGGAAATAGGCTCGCCTCCTGGAAGATGACGCCGACGCGTTGCGGATCGGGCTCCGCAATCGGCCGCCCGTGGCACAGAATCGTGCCTTCGGACTGCCGGCGCAGACCGGCCAGCATCATCAGCAGCGAGGTCTTGCCGCAGCCGCTGGGCCCTACGATCACCACGAAGCGTCCCTTGCCGACCGACATCGAGATATCGAGGAGCGCCGGCACGCCGCCATCGGGGCCGACGTAGACGTGACTCAAAGCCTCGACCTCGATGGCGATCTCGTCCGCCCGGCCGCGCAGCTCGGTCAGGTTCGCCACGTGCTGCATCTCGCCTCCAAGGCGCGTACGGCTTCGTTGAACAGGATGGCCACCGCCGAGAGGACGATCACGCCGGCGAACAGCTGTGGCATCTGGAAGTTCTCGCCCCAGTTGGCGATCAGGTGGCCGATGCCGGTGCGCGAGGCATACATCTCGGCGATCATCACCCCGGTGAAGTTGAAGATCATCGAGATGCGCAGCGTCTCGAGCAGGATCGGCAGCATGCTCGGCACGTAGATGCGCAACAGGATCTGCGTCTGCGTGGCGCCGTAGGAGCGCGCGACCATGATGTGGTCGGCGCGCACCGATTCCACCGCCGCCGTGGCGCTCATCAGCACGACGAAGGCGGTGGTGAAGGCGGCATAGGCCACCTTCTGTTGGAAGCCGATGCCGAACACGAGAATGAACATCGGCAGGAAGATCGATTTGGGGATGCTGAATACGTAAAACAGCATCGGCTTGAAGATCTGGCCGAGATAGTCGCTCTCGGCGATGACGATGCCAACTGCGGCACCGAGCGGGACGGCGATAATGAAGGCGACGATCACCTCGGCCGCGGTGATGGCGACCGCCTCGTGCACACCAGGGCGGCCGAGAAGGTTGCCGAGCATCGCCAGCACCTCGGACAGCGGCGGCAGCAGCAGGGGATTGACCGCTCCCCAGCGCGGCATGAGCTCCCATGCGCCGAGCACGAGCGCCAGCAGCGCGAGCCTGGTGAGGATGATCTGCAAACGAGTCATGGGGCTCACACGTCTCGGGGGCGCTGCGTCCCCACCCGCCGCACCGGCGGCGAGCGGAGACGCGAGCCGGTCCGGGTCACGACGTCGTCGGCACCGGCTTGAACTGCTCGATGAAGATATCCTTGGCGGGCGCCAGATCCTTCATGCCGATCAGCCTCGCCATATCGAGGGCCCGCTCCATCCACTCGAGCTTCATCTCGCCGGTTCGCGACAGGTTCTTGATGTTGCCATCGAGCTCGCGCGCGGCAATCGCCTCGGGAATCTCGTCGATCTCGGCGATCAGCTTGACGGCGGCGGCACGGTTGCCCTCGGCGGTAAGGAAGGCAAGGCCGCCGTAGATGGCGTTGAGCGCCTTCTGCACGACCTGCGGCCGCTCCTTGATGATCTTGTCGCTGGCGATCCAGGCCGAGTTGGAATGCTCCGGCACCGCCGCGCCGTAGTCGAGCAGTGGACGCGCCACCTTCTCGTCGATCACCTTGTAGGTGAGGGGCGAATAGAGGACCGAGGCGTCGATGTTGCCGGTGAGCAGGTTCGGCACCAGGCCGCCGCCGCCGAGCGGCACGCGGGTGAAGTCGATCTTGTGCTGGGCGATGGTCCAGCGGGCGAGGATGTCGGTCCCCGACCCGGCGGATGTGATGCCCACTTTCTTGCCGGCGAGCTCGGACACCTGCTTGATGGGGGAGTCCGTCTTCACCACCAGATACCAGCCATAGTAGCCGTTGGCACCGTTGGCGACGCAGCGGGCATTGACGCCCTTCAGAAGGCCGCCGGAAACGCTGGAGGACGAGTTGAGGATCAGGTCGGCGGCGCCGGCCGCGATCGCCTCGAAGCCTTCCGCACCACTGCGATAGATCGTCAGCTCCGCCTTGATGCCCTCTCTCTCGAACAGCTTCTGCCGGATCGCCGTCTCACAAACGATCGTCGGCCAGTAGGTCTTGGTCGGCACACCGATGCGGATGGTGTCCCCACCCTGCGCCAGTGCGACGTTGGGCATGGCGACGGCGGCCGCGCCGCCGACCAGCAGCGAGCGGCGGAGCAAGTCGGGTCTGTCGGTCAGGGGCGCTTTGCCCATTTGGTTTCCTCCCATGGCAGTCCGCGTTGGCGGCAGGCGATGCGCGCCAGATCAAGGTACTCTAGATCACCGCCGGCCCCGGGCAACTACAAACGGAAACAGGGGCTCCCCCGCCCAGTCTCCTGCTTGGCGCCGTGGGATGGTGCCCACGGTGCTGCTGCAGCGCGCGAATCTCGCCGCCATGCCGGACACCGCTTGTCGCCATTGTTGCGAACCGGTCGATTTTGTGCGGCGTGACCCGGCCATCCCAGTCGGGTGCGACACGGAGCATGGCGGGAAAGGACGGAATAATGGGTCAACGCCTACCGTTGCAGCCGTGTCGCTGAATTGTCCGTCTCGAGCGCAATAGCCGACGCGCTCCCCCTTCCTCCGTTGAACGCCCCTGCTCAATCCCCCACGATGGCGCTTGCCGTCAAATAGCCCAAGCGCCACACAAACGAACCCGGAGAAGCTGGTCGGCCCCTCCGATATCGGGTCGGGGTCAAGGGCGCGCATGAACGGCACGCGGGCGGCGCGTCAGCAGGACCCCAAACAGCTGACGGCATCGCTGCAGTGCGGACATTTGGTTGCTTGCCGGATCACGGGTCGTGGTAGCGTGGCGTCACGTTGAGCGAAAGTCGAGGAGTACTCCAATGAACCCGAACAAGGCACTTTGGGAAAAGGGCGACTTTACTCGCATAGCGCAGAGCATGAGAGAGAGCGGAGAGGCGCTCGTCAAGGGACTGGGAATCACAAAAGGGCTCAAGATCTTGGATCTGGGATGCGGCGATGGAACGACCGCATTGCCAGAGGCGAGACTCGGAGCGGACGTGTTGGGCGTCGATATCGCGAGCAACCTTGTCGAGGCTGCGAACAAGCGCGCCAAGGAGCAGGGCCTCACGAACTGCAAGTTCCAGGAAGGCGATGCGTCCAATCTGCACGCGCTGAAAGATCATTCTTTTGACCTCGTCGTGAGCATCTTTGGAGCGATGTTCGCGCCAAAGCCGTTTGATGTGGCCAAGGAGATGGTGCGCGTGACCCGGCCCGGAGGTCGGATCGTTATGGGAAACTGGATTCCAAATGATCCGACATTGGTGGCGCAAATCCTGAAAATCAGCTCCTCATACTCACCGCCGCCGCCGGAAGGCTTCATCAGCCCTATGACGTGGGGGGTCGAGAATAACGTGATAGAGAGATTTGCCGGCGCGGGGGTTCCGAAAGAGAATATAGCATTCGTCCGAGACACGTATACTTTCAACTTTCCCGGCACACCATCAGAGTTCGTTGATGCATTCAAAACATTCTACGGGCCGACCATGAATGCATTCGAGGCCGCAGAGAAGAACGGTCGAGCCGGTGATCTGCAGAAGGAGCTGGAAGTTCTGTTCAACAGCCACAACAAGAGCACGAGCAAGGATACCACCTCCATTCCTGCGACCTTCTTGCGCGTTACCGTTTCGCTCAAGTGACCAGCAAGATTGAGCGACGTCGTCTTCAAATCCTGGGAAGGAGGGGCCGGCCGCGGCGAACGTCGGCGCGCGGCCGGTACCTTTGCGTTGCCTTGGCTCGCCCCTTGGTTTCGAACTGCCGGTAATCGGCAATCGGCGGAGATAGCCGTGACACCTCGGCGCAGCGGGCTGCAACCGTGTCGCTGAATTGTTCGTCTCGAGCGCAATCGCCGGCGAGCTCCCCCTCCTCTGATGAACGCCGTGCCCCCTCAATTCCCCACGATGCCGCCGTCGTCCAGCCGCACGCGCCGGTCCATGCGCTCGGCGAGGCCCAGGTCGTGCGTCACGGCCACCACCGTCTTGCCGCCCTTGTCGACGAGGTCGCGCAGGATCTGGAACACCTGCTCGCTGGATTTGGAGTCGAGCGAGCCGGTCGGCTCGTCGGC
>DATEVP010000511.1:0-4636 GCA_035258465.1 Hyphomicrobiaceae bacterium | reverse complement strand
GCTGATGGCGGCCGGTCTGGCGCTGCCATTTCCAGGCCCGGCCGCCGCCGAGATCAAGGTCGTGGTGTCGATCAAGCCGCTCCACGCCCTGGTCACGGGTGTCATGGCCGGCGTTGCCTCGCCCAAGCTGCTCGTCGATGGGGTGGCCTCGCCCCACACCTACGCCTTGAAGCCCTCCGACGCGCGCCTGCTGCACCAGGCCGACCTCTTCTTTCGCATGTCGGAGTCGGTCGAGCCATTCACGGCCAGGATCGTGCGGTCGCTTCCCAAGAGCGTCGAGGTGGTGACGCTGCTGGATGCGCCAGGCCTGAAGCTGCTGGCGCTCAGGAGAGGGACGACGTTTGAGCGCACCATCGACAAGGGAGACGACAGCGCGCGTGCACGCGGCGCCCCTCTGAAGCCGGACGCCGTCGATGGCCATGCGTGGCTCGATCCGGATAACGCCAAAACCTTGGTCGAGCGCATCCGGCTGGCGTTGGGCGCCAAAGACCCCGCCCACGCCACCGCGTTCAAGCTCAACGCCGATGCCCTGCGAGACAAGCTCGACGCGCTCGAGGCCGAGCTCCACCGCCAGCTCGCGCCGGTCGCCGGCAAGCCCTACATCGTCTTTCACGATGCCTTTCAGTATTTCGAGCGGCGCTTTGGCCTCAACGTGGTGGGCTCGATCTCGATCAGCCCCGAGATCCCGCCGAGCGCCAAGCGCTTGACCGAGCTGCGCCGGAGGATCCTGGCACTAGGCGCCATGTGCGTGTTTGCGGAGCCGCAGTTCGACCGGCGCCTGGTCCAGAACCTGGTCGAGGGCACGGATGCGCGCACCGGCACGCTCGACCCCGAGGGCGGCAGGCTGCCGCCGGGGCCCGACCTCTATTTTGCGCTGATGCGCCGGCTGGCCGAGGACCTCAGGGGCTGTTTGGCGGCCCCTGCGTGAGCACAAAGATCAGATGCCCGCGTTGCGGTTGGACTTGCGCGTGGCGCCGCGCCCCATGGACTGCGAGGGGGTGGGCGGGTCATCGGAGAACCAGGCACCGCCACCGTTGCTGGCGACCGTCTGGAAGCGCGACCAGGTGACCGTCACCTTCGCGCCCACGTTCACGCGCGGGTAGAGGTCGAGCACGTCCGCATTGTAGAGGCGGATGCAGCACTTGGAGACGGCCGTGCCGATGGTCCAAGGCGCATCCGTGCCATGGATGCGATAGGTGCTGGCGCCGAGGTAGAGCGCACGCACGCCCAGCGGGTTCATGGGATGGCCGCCGGGCACCCAGCGCGGCAGGCGCGGGTTTTCCGCCATCATGGCCGGCGTCGGCGTCCAGGACGGATTGACCCTCTTCTCGGAGACGCTCGTCACGCCGGCCCAGCGGCTCTGCTCGCGCGGGATGGCGATCGGATAGCTGATGGCCTCGCCGGGCCTGGTCACATAGTAGAGCCGGCGGTCGCCGAAGCTGACGATCACCTGGCCCTTGGCGAATTGCGGGCTGAAGCGCACGACCTCACGGCCGCTGCCGCCGACATCGTTGCCGCCACCCCAGTCCCAGAACAACTGCGCCGAGGCCGGCGCCGCCTGCAGACCGCAAACCGCTGACAGAACCCCCGCTGCGATGGCCGCCTGGCGCATTATGCGTCCGATGATCATCAACAGGCTCCTTCTTGCCTCTTGGCTTGTCCCTCAGTCACGTCCCGCCACTGTGCCCAGTGCCGATGAATAGTGCGTTTACTCCCGCCCCGTTTCGAGCGTACGCATTTTCCCACGCATCCGCCATGGGCCCATTCTCGACCCACGCGAAAGCCGCGACGCGCGCCAATTTCAAGCAGAAGACGTTCAGCTCCCCGCGTCTCCGCCGCTTTGCTCGAAAGTGGCCGGAGTGTGGCGCCGCCGGAGGCCGGAGGCAACCCCGGTGAGCGGTCATCAGCGCGTTGAATCCACGGGTTTGTTCGGGCCTGTGCGTTTTCAGCCACATCCGGGCCGAACATGCCATCGCAAGGGATGGCGGGGTGCCATTCGGGCCACTCGAGCGCCATTTCCCTGACCGCAAAAAAGGCGCAAGACTGCACGCCCGCTTTGCACCGGAACCCCGCGGCATGTCCTTCAAGTCGAGGCCGTTTGCCCTCGCCTGCGCCCTGCTTGTTCTCGGAGCAGCCGGTGCTCCTGTTGCGGGCCAGGACCGGCAAGCCGCACCGGAGTCCGCCACAGGATGGCGGCGCGCCGGCCCCGCCACGGCCAAGTCCTACATGGTCTCGGCGGCCAACCCCATGGCCGTGGAAGCGGGCCTCGAGGTGCTGCGCGAGGGCGGCTCCGCCGCCGATGCCGCCATCGCCGTGCAACTCGTTCTGAACCTGGTGGAGCCGCAATCGTCGGGGTTGGGCGGCGGCGCCTTCGCGCTCCACTGGGACGCCGCCAAGAGGCAGCTCAAGGGCTATGACGGCCGCGAGACCGCGCCGGCCGCCGCCACGCCGGACCGGTTTCTCGTGGAGGGCCGTCCGCGCCCGTTCGACGAGGCGGTATTCGGCGGCCTGAGCGTGGGAGTGCCCGGTGCGCTGCGCCTGCTCGAGACCCTGCACAAGCAGCACGGCCGGCTCCCCTGGCCCAGACTGTTTGCGCCGGCCATCAAGCTCGCCAGCGACGGCTTTCGCGTCTCGCCGCGGCTGCATCTGCTGCTGCGCTGGCAGGGCGCCCAGAATTTCGCCCCGGCGGCGCGGCGCTATTTCTTCGACACGACGGGAAGCGCGTGGCCGGCGGGCTATCTGTTGCGCAATCCCGCGTTCGCGGCGACCCTGCGTGCCGTCGCCGAGCGCGGGCCGGATGCGTTCTACACAGGCGCGGTGGCGGCGGCCATCGTCGACGCGGTCAGGCAGGCGCCGAACCATCAGGGCGACATCACGGCAGCCGATCTCGCCGGCTATCGCGTCAAGGAGCGCGAGCCGGTCTGCGTCGGCTACCGGCGCTTGCGCGTGTGCGGCATGGGGCCGCCATCGTCGGGCGGGATCGCGGTCGCGCAAATCCTGAAGCTGCTCGAGCCGTTCGATCTCGGCCAAGGTGCCGCGGAGGCGATGAACGGCAAGGCCCTGCACCTGATCGCGGAAGCGGAGAAGCTCGCCTTCGCCGATCGCAACCAGTATCTCGCGGACCCCGATTTCGTGCCCACCCCCATGGGCCTGCTCGACGCCGACTATCTTGCCGGCCGGCGCGCCCTCATCAAGCCGGAGGCCGTCATGGGCCTTGCGCATCCGGGCACGCCGCCGCAAGCCGCGGCCGAGCCCCCCGGCGACGACGAGACGGTGGAGCTGCCGGGCACCAGCCACTACTCGATCGTCGATCGCGACGGCAACCTGATCTCCATGACGACCACGATCGAATCCGCCTTCGGCTCGCGCCTATGGGCCGCGGGCTTTCTGCTGAACAACGAGCTCACCGACTTCGCCTTCCGCCCCACCGACGGCGGCGGCCGGCCGTTGGCCAACGCGGTCGCGCCTGGCAAGCGCCCCAGGAGCTCGATGGCGCCGACCATCGTCTTCGACGCGCAGGAGAAGCCCTGGGCCGCGCTGGGATCGCCAGGGGGCAGCCGCATTATTCTCTACGTGGTCAAGGCGCTGGTGGGGCTGATCGACTGGAAGCTCGACGCCCAGGCCGCCCTCGACCTCATGAACTTCGGCAGCCGCGGCGGGGCCTTCGAGATCGAAGTTGACCATGCGTCCGCCGTCTGGCATGCGCTGAAGGTGAAGCCCTACGGACACCGCGTGAGCGCCGATCTGCTCACCTCCGGCACGCAAGCCATCGTCTTCCGCCCGGACGGCACGCTGCAAGGCGGGGCCGACCCACGCCGCGAGGGCGTCGCCAAGGGCGAGTGAAAGTCACGGGTCCACATGCAGCCCCTCTCGATCGCCGTCGTCGGCGCCGGCATCACCGGCCTGTGGCAGGCGCTGACGCTGGCCCGGCGCGGCCATCGCGTGCGGCTGATCGACCGGTCGTCCGAGCCGTTTGCGCAGGCCGCCAGCGCCTATGCCGGGGCCATGCTCGCTCCCTTCTGCGAGGTCGAGGCGGCCGAGCCCGTCGTGCGCGATTTGGGTCTCAGGTCGCTGGCGATCTGGCGCGCGACCTATCCCGGCGTGACCGTGAAAGGTACCCTCGTCGTCGCCGACACGCGCGACCGCGCCGACCTCGTGCGCTTCGCGCGCATGACGGAGGGCTTCGACCAGCTCGATGCCGAGCAGGTCCATGCCCTCGAGCCGGGCCTGGAAGGCCGCTTCGCCGCCGGCCTCTACTACGCGCAAGAGGCACACATGGCCCCGGCCGAAGCCATGGCCTTTCTCCTCGACGCCGCAAAGCGTGCGGGCGCCGAAGTGGCCTTCGGCACGGCTTGGACAGGGCGTGGGGGTGGGGCGGGCGATGAGACCATCATCGATTGCCGCGGGCTCGGCGCCCGCGACGAGCTCCCCGACCTGCGCGGCGTGCGCGGGGAACGCATCATCGTGCGCACGCGCGAGGTCGAGCTGCACCGCCCGGTGCGGCTCCTGCACCCGCGCCACCCGCTCTACGTCGTGCCGTGGGGCGATGGCCTCTTCATGGTGGGCGCCAGCGTGATCGAGAGCGAGGAGGCGGGCCCCGTCAGCGTGCGCTCGGCGCTGGAGCTGCTCGGCATGG
>DATEVP010000510.1:0-4676 GCA_035258465.1 Hyphomicrobiaceae bacterium | reverse complement strand
GTCGAGGCCATTGCCGTGTTTCAGCAGACCAAGGAGCACCAAAACAAGCTGTTGGCCGACCGCCAGGACGAGCTTCGGGACCAGAACCTTCGCTTCGATGCGGCCTTGAACCACATGTCCCAGGGCCTTGCCATGTTCGACGCCGAGCAGCGCCTCGTCGTCTGCAACAAGCTGTACGCGCAGCTATACGCCCTGACACCCGAGCAGGTGAAACCCGGCACGACCATTCGGCAGCTGCTGGAGCACCGACACGCGAAGGGTGTTTTCGGCGATGTCGACTTCGAGACATTCGTGCGCGATTGGCTGGTTGAATTCAGCAAGGCTTCGTCCCGCATTCAAGAGCTGGCCGACGGGCGAGTCATCTCCATCGTGCGGCGGCCGATGCCGGATGGCGGCCTCGTAAGCACAACCGAGGACATCACCGATCGGCGTCGCTCCGAGGCCAAGATCGCGCACATGGCCGGGCACGACGTGCTGACGGACCTGCCCAACCGGATGCTGCTGAATGAGCGGCTGGAGTTGGCCGTGGCACGCGCGCGGCGCGGCGAAATCGTGGCGGTCCACGTCTTCGATCTCGACCTCTTCAAGAATGTGAACGATACGCTGGGGCACGCCGTCGGCGACGAGCTGTTGAAGGCCGTGGCCGACCGCCTGCGCGCCGTCGTCAGGGAGACGGACACCGTCGCTCGGATCGGCGGCGACGAGTTCGCCATCGTGCAAGTCGCCCTCGAGCAACCGGGGGACGCCACGACGCTGGCGGAGCGGGTCATCGAGACCATCAGCGAGCCGCACGATATCGACGGCCATCAGGTCATCGTCGGCACCAGTGTCGGCATCGCTGTCGGACCAACAGACGGCGTCGATCCGGGCCAGTTGATGACCAATGCGGACCTGGCGATGTATCGGGCCAAGAGCGAGGGACGTGGCACGTTGCGCTTCTTCCAGCCGGGCATGGACGTGCGCATGAAGGAGCGGCGTGCCTTGGAATGCGACCTGCGCAAGGCGCTCGTCGCCAACGAGTTCGAGCTCTACTACCAGCCGGTGGTCAATCTCGAGAGCGACGAGATCAGCGGCTGCGAGGCCCTCATCCGCTGGCATCATCCCGACAGGGGCATGATCTCGCCGGGCGAGTTCATCCCCTTGGCGGAAGAGATCGGCTGCATCGTACCGCTCGGCGAATGGGCCATCAGCCAAGCCTGTGCCGAAGCCGCGGTCTGGCCGGACGACTTGAAGATTGCCGTCAATCTTTCGCCGGCGCAGTTCACAAGCCCAGGGCTGGTGCCGGCGGTGGTCCGTGCCCTGGCCACTTCCGGCCTGGCACCGGAGCGGCTCGAGCTGGAGGTCACCGAGACGGTTCTGCTGGAACACAACGAAGCCACGCTCGCCACGCTCTTTCAACTGCGCGAGCTGGGTGTGCGCATCGCCATGGACGACTTCGGCACGGGCTATTCCTCGCTCAGCTACCTCCAGAAGTTCCCCTTCGACAAGATCAAGATCGACCGCGCATTCGTGAAGGACATCACCCTGGCCACCAGCTCGCTCAACATCGTGCGCGCGGTCGCGGCCATGGCCAAAGGGCTCGGCATGGCGACGACTGCCGAGGGCGTGGAGACCCAGGAACAGCACGATTTGGTGAAATACGAGGGTTGCACCGAGATGCAGGGCTTCCTGTTCAGCAAGCCGCTTCCTGCAAGCCAGATCGGTCACCTCATTGGGTCCAGGCGCAAGCAGCGGACGCCCGCGACTGAGATGGACGCGGCGTGACCCCCAGGCTCCAACCCCACGAGTCCGGAGCTGGCACATCGTCCCCGTCCACCCTTCGGCGGCTTTCAGGGCATGGCGGGAATCGAGCGGCCTCCGGCCGTTGGCGCGCTGACGCCAACCTGCGTAAGACACACTGGGTACGAAAGCGCCGCATGGCCGGGCGCCCTGGCCGTATGGTGCCGGGCGGAGCCGTGCGGCGGCGCGGCGCGCATAGAGGGCCATCATCATGCTGCATGGAGTACCCCCACGTGGGGGAGGCATTCCATTTGCGTGTGCGATCCTGTTGGGCCTGGGTGTGCAGGCACCCACGGCACGAGCGGCGGAAATCGCCTGGGACCGCATCAGCCCGTTCCAGGGCTGCCTCGCGGCGGGCCTCGACAAGTGGCTCGAGGTCCAGGTCGATACCCTGACCAACGAGGACCCGGCCTCCTGGCGCATCGACGATAGGGCTGTCGCCGCCTGGACCATCGATGCGCTCGCTGCCTGCAAGGCCAAGGCCGGCGGCGGAGACGAGGCCACCGAATCCCGCTTCACCAAGTACATGGCGCAGTGGCGCCGGCACGTCTACGAGCTGGTCGAGAACGTCCGCCAACAGGGCAAGCCGGATTGATCCTCCCTTCGACCCCAGTTTGCGCTTGACGCTCGCCCGGTCGCCGCCGAAACCTGCGGGGCCCATGCACCCCGAGGAGATACGGGCTTGGCCAGCATCCCTGCGCGCGACCGGTTGATCGTGGCGCTCGACCTAGCAACGGTCGATGCGGCGCGCGCCCTCGTCGAGCGCCTGGGGCCAGCGGCCACCTTCTACAAGATCGGGCTCGAGCTCGCCATGGCCGGCGGCCTCGATCTGGCGCGCGAGCTCAACCGCCAGGGCGCCCAGGTGTTCCTCGACATGAAGCTGCTCGACATCGAGAACACGGTCGAGCGGGCTGTGCGCAACGCCGCCGCAACCGGCGCCACCTTCCTCACCGTGCACGCCCAGGACACGAAGACCCTGCGCGCCGCCGTCGCCGGCAAGGCCGGGACGACATTGAAAATCCTCGGCGTCACGGTGCTGACCAACCTCGACCAGCGCGATCTCGCCGAGCAGGGCCTGCATGCCTCGCCTGCGGACCTGGTGCTGCGCCGGGCGCGCCTGGCGCGTGAAGCCGGCTGCGACGGCGTCGTCGCGTCCGGCCTGGAAGCGGAGCGCGTGCGCGCCGCCATCGGCCCTGGCCTCGCCATCGTCACGCCCGGCATCCGCCTGCCCGGCGCCGCCGCCGGCGATCAGGCGCGCGTTGCTAGCCCCGAGCAGGCGATCGCGGCCGGTGCCGACTACATCGTCGTCGGCCGCCCGATCACGGCGGCTGCCGACCCGCGCGAGGCGGCGGAGGCCTTCGTGCGGTCGATCGAGGAGGCGCTGGCCGCGCGAGCGCTGGGTCCGCCGGGGTAGCGAGCGCCGGGTCCGCGGCGACGGATTTGCAATGGCGTCCGCGTTGGCCGATGATCTGGTTTCGGCGGCCGGGGAACGCGGGCGGTTCTGTCGCGTTTCGGCTGCGTAAGGTTGAAGCGGGAGGCGTAATCATGCCCCAGCTCGTTGTCTTGGCGCTGCTTGGGGCCGGCTTCTATGCCGGCTACCGGTTGGTCGTGCGCACGAAGCGGATGGTGGCCGAGATGCGGCGCGCCGAGGACGAGTTGCGCCGCAACGCCACGAGCGGCGCGCTCGAGAAGGACATGGGCGCGCTGGAGTACGACGCCGCCAGCGGCGTCTATAGGCCGGCAAAGCAGGGATAGCCTCCGCGCCCCTCGCGCTCAGTAGGCGCGCTTGAGCTTCGGAAACATCGGAAAGTGCTTGACGTTGAGCGTCGCGAGCCGGAGCCCATGGTGCTCGGCTGTGGCGGCGATGATGGCGTCAGGGATATCGATCGCATGACTTGGGCCGTAGTGTCGGATGAACCCGCCAGCACTTCTCGATATCTCGTCGCTGACGGGCAAACACCGGAGCGGCGCGCAAACCGTCTCGATATCCCTCTCTTCGCGCTGGCTACGCGCGCCCGCGTAGAGCTCCAGGAGCGAAATAACCGAGATGCGGGGCTCTTCCGAGAGCGATTTCAACCAGGCAATGGCAATCGGCACGCGTCGAATGTGGTCGACGAGGACGTTTGTATCCAGCAGCAGACTCACGACGCTCGCTTGGCCTTCTTGCCCAAAATCATTGATCGCCGGTTCCACCGACGGCGGATTTCCCGCATCTCCTCGTCCAGGTTTTCGCGCTCGGCCCAGGCTCCGGACAGCTTGGCGACAGTCTCCTCCACGACAGCTCGCCAGGCGCGCTGCCGTTCCGATGTCTGAGCGAGGCGTAGATCAATCCCGGCCCGGATCAACTCGGCTTCCGCGACGCCGCTGGCCGCGGCTTGCGCCTTCAATCGCCTGTTCTGCTCAGCTGTAATGAATACCTGCTTGCGCACCATCTTGCTCATGTGAGCACCTCCTACACACATCATATGTGTATATAGGGCTGGCGACAAGCACGGGCTCCGGCGAAACCGCGTGACCCGTGGTGCGGTTTGCGTATAGTGCGCGCCGCAACTCCGGAAACCTAGCGCGCCACGTCCATGCAGAAGAAAGCCGCCAAACCGGCCACTCCTAAGCCATCCACGGCCGCCGCCGGCGCGGCTCCCGGCCTGCGCCCGCGCGAGTCCTTCCAGGACCTGATCCTGGCGCTGCAGCAGTTCTGGGGCGAGCAGGGCTGCGTCATCCTGCAGCCCTACGACATGGAGGTGGGCGCCGGCACGTTCCATCCGGCCACCACCTTGCGCGCGCTCGGCCCCAAGCCCTGGAACGCGGCCTACGTGCAGCCCACGCGCCGGCCCAAGGACGGGCGCTATGGCGAGAACCCCAACCGGCTGCAGCACTACTACCAGTTCCAGGTGATC
>DATEVP010000509.1:0-2266 GCA_035258465.1 Hyphomicrobiaceae bacterium | reverse complement strand
ATCTTGGTCCAGTGGCGGGCGATGTCCATGTAGATCGCCTTGCCGGTCTTGAGCCACAGCGCCTCGAGCACCACGAGCCAGGCGGCAAGGCCGATGGTGAAGGACGGAAAAAGGATGTGGAAGGAGATGGTGAAGGCGAACTGGATGCGCGACAGCAGAAGCGGATCGAGATCGAACATGCTGCGGACCCGGCCTCACGGTTCCCTAGAGTCGCCCGAGTGCCGAGCGACTCATCCTCCAACCTCTAAGCTTAGACCCCAGGCGAGCGTGGCGCAAAGGAGAGCCTTAGGCCAGGCGGCTGGGCCAGACCTTGATGCAGGTCATGGCGGCAGGCGAGGTCACTTGCCGGCACCCGCCAATGCGTTGTGGTGATGGCGCAGCGACTCTGAGCCGAAACAGCAGAATACAACGCGCTCGATCGCCGTCGTGTCGGCGAGCGCAGCGAGTACGGTGCGAAGCGCGATGCGGGCGGCGCGGTCGGGCGGAAAGCCGTAAGCGCCGGTCGAGATGGCTGGGTAGGCGATCGAGGCAAGGCCGTGACGATGCGCGAGCGCGAGAGAGTTGCGGTAGCAATCGGCGAGGAGCCGATCCTCGCCGCGCTCGCCGCCGCCCCAGATGGGCCCCACGGTATGGATCACGTAGCGCGCAGGCAAACGAAAGCCTGGCGTGATCTTGGCCTCTCCCGTCTCGCAGCCGCCGAGCTTGGTGCACGCCACGAGCAGGTCGGGTCCGGCGGCGCGGTGGATGGCGCCGTCGACGCCGCCGCCGCCAAGCAGGCTCTTATTGGCGGCGTTGACGATGGCGTCGATGTCGAGCGCGGTGATGTCGCCCTCGACAATGTCGATGCGCTGGGGCATGGGTCCATTGCACGCCCGAATTGGCTTCCGATCAAGGGCGGCGCCCGAGGGTGACGCCGGAGTCTCGCTGTGAGCAAGAAAGAATGGCACGTGGAGCCGGGCTTAAATCCATTCAGCCTGAATGGTCCGGAGTTCATCTGGCGTCTTCGTGACGAAAACGGCTGGTTCGAACTGTGGACCAAGCAGAAAGACGCATGGAGCAAGGCCCGCTCCCTTGCGCGGAAGCACCGGGGCCGTGCCGTCCTACACGGGAAGGATGGGTCCGTAAGAGCTACAGTCGGTGACCGCGAAGCGAAATCGGAATGAGGGCGCCCCGCCTGCTGGAAGCCCCATGAGCCCACAAACCAGCCACTCGCTAAGGGGTAACGGCGTGGTTGCCCGGATCATGTCCGGGCATGACGCAGAAGGAGTTTGGTGCGACGAGACCTACTGCGGCGGCGGTGAGGCTGAGGCCGAAGAGCCGCCGGCGGAGGAGGGGTTCACCGACCTGATCCAGGCGATGATCTTCCACATGTCGTCGTCCGATTTGACGACGGTGCCCATCTGCGGCATCGGACCGACCACGTTCTCCGAGCCTTTGCGGCTATAGCCCTGCTTCTGCAATTCGTCCGAGCCGAGCGCAATCAGGCGGAACAGCGTGTCGTCATCCTTGCCGTAGACCCAGACCGGATTGGTGAGGGGCGGACCCATGCCGCCGCCGCCGCCGCCGCCGTGACAGCCGTTGCAGCCGGCAGCCATGTACTTCTTGTGGCCTTCCTCGGCGACGCTCGCATAGTCGGCAAAGGGGCTTTTCAGGCTCCCCTTCTCAGCCGTCTTCGCTGTCTCGGTCGGGCTGCCGCCTTGCGCCGCGGGAGCCGCACCTTCTGCCGCCGCGCCCTTGTTTTCGGGGGAAGCGGCGCCAGCATTGGGGGTAGGGGCCGCGGGCGCCTCAGAGGGTTTCCCCTCCGTGGCAGCGGGCGCGGGGGCGCTTATTTCTGGGCTTGCGGGAGCCGCCATTGGGGTTTCGTTCCGCGTGAGCAGAACCCAAGCCCCAACGACAATGAAAACAACGACGAGAAGTCCTGCAAAAGCTCGCAACATGGCGTGTCCTCACTAAAAAAGGGCGCCCGCCGGACCTTGGCGGGGTCGCCGGCGCCGCTGCTCTGCACGCGACCGGGTGCCGCAGCGTCTCCAGAGTAAACGGCGGCGCGAAGGGCTGGTTCCTAAGGGCTCTGGCCGAATCCCGGCCTGGCCGAGGCCGAGGCGCGGAGCTTGACGGGCTCCCCTGGTGTTATGTTATATCATCGCGTATGAACGCCGCCCATCATCACCCCGAGCCCAAGCTTTCGCGCAATCAGAGCGAGATCCTGTCCTGCCTGCGCAAAGCCAAAGAGCCCATGAGCGCCTATGCCATCCTCGACCGGGTGAGG
>DATEVP010000508.1:0-9885 GCA_035258465.1 Hyphomicrobiaceae bacterium | reverse complement strand
CGGCTCGGCGAGGACGGCGTCAAGGTCGAGCCGCATCCCGCGCCGGAGCCCATCGTCAAGGGCGGGACCTCGGTCGCGCCGCTGCCGCCGCGCCGCCTGGCCGAGCCGTTCGAGCGGCTGCGCGACGCCGCCGATGCACATCTGGCGAGGACGGGGAAGCGCCCGCGCGTGTTCCTCGCCAGCCTCGGGGATCTCGCGGCCCATTCCGCGCGCTCGACCTGGATGCGGAATTATCTCGCCGCCGGCGGCATCGAGGTGATCGGCGAGGAGGGGTTTCACAATTCGGCTGAGGCTGGCAAGGCGTTCGCCGACAGCGGCGCTGCGATCGCCTGCATCTGCGGCTCCGACCAGGCTTATGCCGAGTTGGCCGAGGCGACCGCCGGCGCGCTGAAAGCAGCGGGCGCAAGCCACGTGCTGCTGGCCGGACAGCCGAAGGGTCAGCAGGGAGAACTCGAAGCGGCCGGGGTCGACGATTTCATCCTCGCCGGCGGCGACGCTATCGCCACGCTGACCTCGCTGCACCGAGCGCTCGGCGTCAGCGGCTGACGGATTGCGACGGTGATGCTCACGCACTCGGTCATCCCGGCACTTGTTGCCGGGATCCATCGTTCCGCGAGCTCCGGCGTTCGCTGATGGCTGGATCCCGGTGACAAGCACCGGGATGACATTCGTTGCTGGCTTCGTGGCCAATCCGCAGCGTCGAATTCACGTGGAGGCTCTCATGACGGAAGCGACGTCAAAAAGAAAGCCGCATCTCGTGGGCGGATGCCAATGCGGCGCTGTGCGGTTCGCGGTCTATGCCGAGCCGATCAAGACCGGCATCTGTCACTGCCGCATGTGCCAGAAGGCCGTCGCCGGCCCCTTCGCGGTCCTCGCCGAGGTGCCCTGGGGCGAGTTCGCCTGGACGCGCGGACAGCCTGCGGCGTTCCGGTCGTCGTCGCGCGCCATGCGCGACTTCTGCGCCGCCTGCGGCACGCCATTGAGCTACCGCCAGCCGGACGGCGCCATCATCGAGCTCCTGACCGGCGCCTTCGATGAGCCGGCACGCGTGCCGCCAACCTACGAGGTTGGCACCGAGAGCAAGCTCGCTTGGCTCGCCCATTTGCCGGATTTGCCAGGCAAGACCACGAGCGAAAACTCCGGCGCCGAGACGATCGCGGCCGTCGAGAGCCATCAGCATCCGGATCACGACACGGCTGCCGACTGGCGCCCGCGACCGTCGCCGGCATAGCGCCCGGCCGCCGAACGACAATGGTTGTCCCCAGTCCCGAGGCATTTTCGGTGCACGACAAGGCGGAAGCGTCGCTTGGACACCTTGATGCCAATGGCGGCGGCCTGTTAAGGCGCGTTATCGGGTCGGTCGGCGCCCCTCGGGGAGAGGGCATCAGCACGACGACGGTCCGCTGAGCTGCGATTCGCGGACCAGGGAGGTCAGGGGCAATGCCCGTCGCCGTGTTGTTGTGGGGGGTGGCCGCCTTGCTCGGCACCGGCGCAATCGCGGTGGCGTTGCATCGGACCCGCGTCGCGAGCCGCCTCGTCTATGTCGTCTGCCTCGTGGTCTGCTCGATCATGTTGGGCGTCGGCTGCGCCGAGCTGCTGCGAGCGAGCGCGCCGTCGACAATTGTGCTGCCGCTGGGGCTTCCCTGGATGGGGGCGCACTTTCGCATCGATGCGCTGACGGCTGTCTTCCTGATCGTAGCCAATCTCGGCGCGGCGGGTGCCAGCCTGTTCGCCATCGGCTACGGCCAGCACGAAACGTCGCCCGGCCGCGTGCTGCCCTTCTATCCAGCCTTTCTCGGCGCCATGAACCTCGTCGTGCTGGCGGACGACGCCTTCACCTTCCTGGTGTCGTGGGAATCCATGTCGCTCACGTCCTGGGCGCTGGTGATGGCGCATCACCACGACCCGGACAACCGCAGCGCCGGCTACATCTACATCACCATGGCGAGCTTCGGCACGCTGGCCCTCTTGCTGGCCTTCGGGCTGCTCGCGGGCGGCGGCGGGGGCTATGCGTTTGCCCAGATGCGGGAGGCAGCGCCGGCGCTTCCGGCTCTCGTGCTGATCCTGGTGCTGCTGGGCGCCGGGTCCAAAGCGGGCCTGGTGCCGCTGCATGTCTGGCTGCCGCTCGCGCACCCGGCAGCGCCCAGCCACGTCTCGGCCCTGATGAGCGGCGTGATGACCAAGGTTGCCGTCTACGGCTTCATCCGCATCGTCTTCGATCTGATGGGCTCGCCGGCGTGGTGGTGGAGCATGCTGGTGATCGGGCTCGCCGGCATCACGTGCGTGCTGGGCGTGCTCAGCGCCTTGATGCAGCACGACTTGAAGCGGTTGCTTGCCTATCACACGGTGGAGAACATCGGCATCATCTTCCTGGGGCTGGGCCTGGCGCTCGCCTTCGCGGCACACGGCATGCCGGCCCCCGCCGCGCTGGCGATGACGGCGGCGCTGCTGCACGTCTTCAATCATTGCATCTTCAAGAGCCTGCTGTTCTTCGGTGCCGGCGCCGTCCTCAGCGCCACGGGCGAGCGCGACATGGAGCATCTGGGCGGGCTCATTCACCGCATGCCGCTCACGGCGTTCGCCTTTCTCACCGGCTGCACGGCCATCTCGGCGCTGCCGCCGCTCAACGGCTTCGTGTCCGAGTGGCTGACCTTCCAGGCGATCCTCTTGAGCCCCGACCTGCCGTCCTGGGGCCTGAAGATCCTCGTGCCCGCCGTCGGCGCCATGCTGGCGCTTTCGGCGGCGCTCGCGGCCGCCTGCTTCGTCAAGGCCTTCGGCGTGACGTTCCTCGGCCGGCCCCGCACTCCCGTGGCAGCGCAAGCCCAGGAAGTCGACCGCAGCTCGCTTGCCGCCATGCTCGCCTTCGCCGCGCTGTGCCTGATCGCCGGCGTCGTGCCCGGCCTCCTCATCGATGCGCTTGCGCCCGCTGTGCGAGGCCTGGTCGGCGCCAGCATGCCGGCGCAGACGGCGATCCCCTGGCTCTCGATCGTGCCCATCGCCGAGAGCCGCAGTTCCTACAACGGCCTCCTGGTCTTCGCCTTCATCACGCTGTCGACGCTGCTGACGATCGAGATCATTCACCGCTTTGCCTCGCACGCCGTGCGCCGCGGACCACCCTGGGATTGCGGCTATCCCGATGCCAGCGCCGCCACCCAGTATTCGGCCGACAGCTTCGCCCAGCCGATCCGGCGCGTGTTCGGCACGGTGGTCTTCCGCGCGTCCGAGCGCGTGGACATGCCACGCCCCGGTGACGCGCGGCCCGCACGCCTCACCGTCAGCCTGCGCGACCTCGTCTGGGAGGCATTCTACGCGCCCGTCGCCGGCTTCATCGCCGTGGTGTCGGAGCGTCTCAACTACCTGCAGTTCCTCACCATCCGCCAATTCCTGAGCCTGGTGTTCGTCGCCCTCGTGAGCCTCCTGCTGGTGGTGTCGATATGGCCGTGATCGTCGACCTTTCCGTGCAAGGGGCGCAGATGTTGCTGGTGCTGCTGCTGGCGCCGGCGCTGCTCGGCTTCACGCGCAAGGTCAAGGCCCGCTTGCTGCGACGCCGCGGACCGCCGGTGCTCCAGCCCTACCGCGACCTGCTGCGGTTGATCCGCAAGGAAGCGGTGCTGGCCGAGAACGCCTCCTGGCTCTTCCGCAGCGGGCCCTACATGATCTTTGCCGCGACCTGGGTGGCGGCTGCCCTGGTGCCGACGTTTGCGACCGGGCTCACGTTCAGCTGGGCGGCCGACATGATTGCCATCGTCGCGCTGATCGGGTCGGCGCGCTTCTTCCTGGCGCTCGTCGGCATGGATGTCGGGACCAGTTTCGGCGGCATCGGCTCCAGCCGCGAGATGATGTTTGCCTCGCTCGCCGAGCCGGCCATGATCATGATCGTGTTCACGGTGGCGCTCGTCGCCGGCTCGACCCAGCTTTCGGTGGTGGCCAACCACATGCTGGAGCTCGGCTCCTTGCGCGTCTCGCTCGGCCTGGCGCTGGTGGCCCTGATCATCGTCGCCGTCGCCGAGAACGCGCGCATCCCCGTCGACAACCCGGCGACGCACCTGGAGCTGACCATGGTGCACGAGGCCATGGTGCTCGAATACTCCGGCCGGCATCTGGCCGTGATCGAGCTGGCGGCGGCCCTGAAGCTCCTGCTCTACGTCTCGCTCATCGCCTGCATCTTCGTGCCCTGGGGATTGGCGCCCGTGGGCGGCACGGCCGAGGCCTACGCGATCGGCGTAGCGACCTACGTGGCCAAGCTGTTCGCCGGCGGCTTCCTGCTCGTCGTGTTCGAGACATCGATTGCCAAGATGCGGGTGTTCCGGGTGCCGGAGTTCCTCGGCATCGCCCTGATGCTCGGCCTGCTCGGCACGCTCCTGCTGTTCGTCTCGAGGAGCTTCTAGATGAGCGCGCACCTCTTCGACATCGCGCACATGCTGGCCGGAGGCCTGGTGCTGGTCAGCTTCATGCTCCTCTACCAGGACCGCATGTTCGCGCTGCTCAACGTGTTCGCGCTGCATGCCGTGGTGCTCTCGGCCTCGGTCGCCTGGCAGGGCTTCGTGCAAGGAGCGCCGCACCTGCTGATCACGGCGACCATCGCGCTCGTGCTCAAGGGCATCATTATTCCGCTGGCGCTGCGCCGCATGGTGGTGAGGCTCGGCATCCACCGCACCATCGAGACCGTGGTCGGCATCGGCCCGACCATGCTGGCCGGCATGGGCCTCGTCGCGCTGTCGATGGTGGTCATGCTCAGGGCCACGGCAGAGGCCGATCCGCTGGCGCGCGAGGACTTGGCGCTGGCCCTCTCCGTCGTGCTCCTGGGCCTGATGATGATGGTGACGCGGCGCAACGCGGTGAGCCAGGTGGTCGGCTTCATGTCGCTGGAGAACGGTCTGGTCCTCGCGGCGACCGGCGCCAAGGGCATGCCGCTGGTGGTGGAGATCAGCATCGCCTTCTCGGTGCTCATCGCCTTCATCGTCATCGGCGTGTTCCTGTTCCGCATCCGCGAGCGCTTCGATTCGGTCGATGTGGCGGCGCTCGATGCTTTCCGGGGAGAGCGGCAGTGACGGCTTTGCCCTTCGATGCGCCGATCGGGGCGCTCGCAGCCGTCCTGATCATCCCGGGAGCGGCGGCTGCACTGCTCGTCCTGTTGCCCGGCTATTGGCTGAGTGCGCGCCTCAACGTGCTGGCGGCGCTTGCGACGTTCATGGCGGCGCTGATGCTGCTGTTCGAGCGCCCCACACCCGGCGGCTACCTGTTCGTCGACGACCTCAACGTCGTCTTCATCGTGCTGGCGACGCTCGTCGGCTTCACCACCAGCGCCTTCAGCGCCTCCTATATCGGTCACGAGCTGGAGATCGGCCGCCTCACGCCGAGGTACCTGCGCTTCTATCACGCCATGTACCAGACGCTGATGTTCTCCATGAACCTGGCGCTCACCGCCAACAACATCGGCCTGATGTGGGTCGCCATCGAGCTCGCCACGCTCACGACCGTGCTGATGGTGGGCATCTACCGCACGCACGAGGCGCTCGAGGCGGCTTGGAAGTATTTCATCCTCGGCAGCGTCGGCATCGCGCTGGCGCTGTTCGGCACCATCCTCGTCTACATGGCCGCCCGTCCGGTGCTCGGCGAGGGGCAGGACGCCATGGTGTGGACGGTTCTGATCGGCAAGGCGGCCGGCTTCAGCCCCGAGCTGCTGAACGTCGCCTTCGTGTTCCTGATGCTGGGCTACGGCACCAAGGTGGGGCTGGCGCCGCTGCACGCCTGGCTCCCGGACGCCCATGCCGAAGGCCCAACGCCGATCTCGGCCGTGCTGTCCGGGCTGCTGCTCAACGTCGCGCTCTACGCGCTGCTGCGCTTCAAGATGCTGCTGGCGGCCAACCCCGCCGCGCTGGCCCCCGGGCCGCTGATGGTCAGCCTGGGGCTGCTCTCGCTCATCTTCGCCGGCTTCATGCTGTACCGCCGCCGCGACATCAAGCGCATGTTCGCCTACTCCTCCATCGAGCACATGGGGATCATCACCTTCGCCTTCGGCATGGGCGGGCCGCTCGCCAACTTTGCCGGCCTGCTGCACATGGTCATGCATTCGCTCACCAAGTCGGCCATCTTCTTCGCCGTCGGCCACATCGCCCAGGCCAAGGGCACACAGCGCATCGCCGACATCCGCGGGCTGACCCAGAGCCACCCGGTGCTCGGCTGGGGGCTGGTGCTGGGCGTGGCGGCCATTGCCGGGCTGCCGCCGCTCGGGATCTTCATGAGCGAGTTCCTGATCGTCAGCTCGACGTTCGCGCGCGCCCCGCTGCTCGCGCTCCTGGTCGTGGCGGGGCTGCTGATCGCCTTCGGCGCTCTCTTCCTGCGCCTCAACGAGATCGCCTTCGGCGAGCCGACCGGCAGCACGGCGCCGGTGAAAGCTTCCTACGTACCGATGTTTGCGCATCTGGCGCTGGTGGCGATGGCCGGCATCTATCTACCGGCGCCGCTGGTTGCCTGGTTCCAGAGCGTCGCGCGGCTGCTGGGGTGATGATGATGAGTAAGGTGATGCGAATTCTCTCCGCCCTCGCCGGGATCGTCCCCTCCCCCCTCGTGGGGGAGGGACAGGGAGGGGGGGATTGCAGAACATCAGCCGTCGGGGTTCCCCCCACCCCTAACCCCTCCCCACAAGCCCTCGGGCTGGATAGTGGCTCGCGGGGCGCAATGTGGGGAGCCCGAGGGCAAGGGGGAGGGGAATCCGCGTGGCGCTTGTGGGGGGCATTCTCCCCATGACGTTCCTTTCTGCACTTGCCGACAAAGGTCAGCGGATCGAGGCGCATCGGCCGTGGCCGCGCGTCGCCGTCGATGAGGACGCCTGGCGGCAGGCGGTGCTCGGCATGGCCGCCGGCGAGGCAACGCTGCTCGGCCTGTGGAGCGACGGCGAGGCGGTGCACCTGGGCCTCATCGGCGAAGCGGGCACGGAACTGCTGGTGATTAGCCTGCCCTGTCCCAGCCGGCGGTTTCCGTCGGTGGCGCGAACGCATCTGCCGGCGCTGCGCCTGGAGCGTGCCATCCGCGATCTCTACGGCCTCGAGCCCGAGGGCGCGCCTGATGCGCGCCCCTGGCTCGACCATGGCCGCTGGGGCATGCGCGAGCCGCTCGGCAAGCGCGAGCCGGCGCCCGCCACCGGTGCCGCTTATCGCTTTCATCCGGCGGAGGGACCGCCACTGCATCAGATCCCGGTGGGTCCCGTGCATGCCGGCATCATCGAGCCCGGCCACTTCCGCTTCTCCTGCAACGGCGAAACGGTCGTGCGGCTGGAGGAGCGGCTGGGCTACGTGCACAAGGGCACCGAGCACCTGATGATCGGAGCCTCCCTCGACAAGGCAGCAAAGCTGGCGGGCCGCGTCTCGGGCGACAGCACGGTGGCCTATGCCATCGCCTTTGCGCAGGCGATAGAAGCCGCGCTCGGCATGGAGCCGCCGCCGCGAGCGGCGTGGCTGCGCGCGCTGATGGCGGAGCTGGAGCGGATCGCCAACCACTTCGGCGATATCGGCGCCATCTGCAACGACGCGTCGTTCTCGCTGATCCATACGCACTGCGGCATTCTGCGCGAGCATACCCTGCGCGTGTCGCAAGCCTGCTTCGGCCATCGCCTGATGATGGACCGCGTGGTGCCGGGCGGCGTTGTCAGCGATCTGGCGGACGCGGGCGTGAGCAGCCTGCGCACGCTGATCCGGACCGTCCGCCGCCGCTTTCCCGAGCTGGTCGAGCTCTATGACAGCACCGCCTCGCTGCAGGACCGCACCGTGGCCACCGGCATTCTCCAGCCGGAGCTGGCGCGCCAGTACGGCGCCGGCGGCTTCGTCGGCCGCGCCTCGGGGCGCGCGTTCGATGCACGCAAGCAGCCGGGATATCCGCCCTACACGAGTCTCGCGTTCGAGACGCCCGTGCGCCGGGAGGGCGACGTGGACGCGCGGGTGTGGGTGCGCATCGAGGAGGTCCGCCAATCGCTGGCGCTGATCGAGCAAATCCTCGAAGGCTTGCCGGGAGGCGCCACGCACACGGCAGTTAGCGCCGCGGCGCCGCGCGGCGAGGCACGCGAGGGCGCCGCGCTCGTCGAAGGCTTCCGTGGCGACATCTTTGTATGGCTGCGGCTGCGCGGCGACGGCACCATCGACCGCTGCCATCTGCGCGACCCGTCCTGGTTCCAGTGGCCGCTGCTCGAGGCGGCGATCGAGGGCAACATCGTCGCCGACTTCCCGCTCTGCAATAAGTCCTTCAACTGCTCCTATTCGGGCCACGACCTGTAGAGCCGATCATGCGCAAGCTGCTGTTCGAAAGCTTCTTCCAATCGGCCCTGACGGAGCCGCCGCCGGCGCGTGACGAGGCGGCGCTGGCGGAGCTGGGCAAGAGCCTGGAGCGCACCGCCCGCCGCCGGCTCGGCCGCTCGCTCTCGATCCGCGAGGTGGACGCGGGCTCGTGCAACGGGTGCGAGCTCGAGATCCATGCGCTCAGCAATGCCTTCTACGATCTGGAGCGCTTCGGCCTGCGTTTCGTCGCCTCGCCGCGGCACGCCGACGTGCTGATGGTGACGGGGCCGGTGACCAAGAACATGCGCGAGGCGCTGGAGCGCACCTACGCGGCCACGCCCGACCCGAAGTGGGTCATCGCGGTCGGCGACTGCGCGCTCGACGGCGGCATCTTTGCCGGCAGCTATGCGGTCACCGGCGGGGTGTCGTCGGTGGTGCCGGTCGATCTGCACATCCGCGGCTGCCCGCCCAGCCCAATGGCGCTGCTCCAGGGGCTGCTGGCGCTGGTGGAGTCCGCGCGCTAACCCCTATTCGCCCGAAGAGATCCGATCCGGAGTGACAATCGCAATCGCGCGGGCCCGTAGTCCCGTCCCCTCTCGTTCGTGCCTCGGCTCGCCTCGGCACAGGGAGAGGAGTCCAAGGGCCGGCTGCTGCCTGCTGCACGCCACTCATTGCCTCGGCGCGCCGTCACTTGTTAGAATCATTCTAGTCCAAAAAAGGGTCGGCACATGAAGGCGTTCTCGGACCTGACCGAGCAGGAGATCCTGGCGCTTGCCATCTCGGCGGAGGAGGAGGACCGGCGCATCTACGCCGACTATGCCGATGGCTTGAAGGTGGCCTATCCGGCGTCGGCCCAGGTTTTTTCGGAGATGGCGGAGGAAGAGGACGAGCATCGCCGCCGGCTGATCGAGCTCTATCGGCAGAAATTCGGCGAGCATATCCCGCTCATCCGCCGCCAGGACGTGCGCGGCTTCATCAAGCACGAGCCGCTGTGGATGATGCGGCCGCTCGGCCTCGACCGCGTGCGCAAACACGCCGAGGCCATGGAGTTCGAGGCGCGCCGGTTCTATGAGCGCGCCATGACGCGCGCCACCGACGCCGGAATCCGCAAGCTGCTGGGCGATCTGGCGGCGGCGGAGGGGTCCCACATCAGCCTGGCGCAGCGGCTCGGCACCCAGCTCCTGACCCCGGACGCCAAGGCCGCGGAGGACGAGACCCGGCGGCGCACCTTCATCCTGCAGGTGGTGCAGCCGGGCCTCGCCGGGCTGATGGACGGCTCGGTCTCGACGCTGGCGCCGCTGTTCGCCGCCGCTTTCGCCACGCACGGCACCTGGCAGACGTTCCTGGTCGGCATGGCGGCCTCCGTGGGTGCCGGCATCTCCATGGGTTTTGCCGAGGCGCTTTCCGACGACGGCGAGCTTACGGGCCGCGGCCATCCCTGGCTGCGCGGCGCCATCACCGGCCTGATGACCACCGTTGGCGGCATCGGCCACACGCTGCCCTACCTGATCGGCGATTTCACGGTCGCCACGACGCTGGCGATTGCCGTCGTGCTCATCGAGCTGTGGGTGATCGCCTGGATCAGGGCGCGCTACATGGACACCAGGTTCCTGCG
>DATEVP010000507.1:0-5592 GCA_035258465.1 Hyphomicrobiaceae bacterium | reverse complement strand
CCCTCGCGGTTGACGGTTCCCCAGCCATCCGAGAGCCACAGCGCGCTCGTGCGATAGCCGCCGTCGGCCATGAAATCGAGCCACTCGCCATTGGTAACCAGGCGGTCGGCGAGGCGGAAGGGGTGGATCAGCACGTCGTGGCGCGGCGTCTCGTTGTCCCAGGCGTAGCCTCGCCCGTCGTGGCCGACCTGATGGATGCCGCCCGGAAAGTCGATCCAGGCAAGTGCGCCGTTCTGCTGCGTGCCGGTCGGCGCCGCGCGCGGGCGGCGCGGACGATAGGCGGGCCGCAGGGGGTTGGCCGCGAACAGCGCCAGGATATCGGTGAGCAGGAGCTCCTGATGCTGCTGCTCATGGTTGATGCCGACCTCGACCAGCCGTGCGATTTCAGCCTGGTCCGCACCGTCCTGCCGGAAAAGCCCGGACAGCGCCTCGTCCACGTGCGCGCGGTAGGCCAGCACGCGCTCGGACGATGGCCGCGTGAGGACACCCCGCCTGGGCCGCGGCTGCCGCGGACCCTGGCTCTCGTAGTAGGAATTGAAGCAGTAGTTGAAGGTGTCGTCGAAGACCCGATAGCCGGGCAGGTGTTTTGCGAGAATGAAGGTCTCGAAGAACCAGGTGACGTGCGCCAGATGCCATTTGGTCGGGCTGGCATCGTCCATGGCCTGAACCGTCATGTCCTCGGCTGAGAGCGGATCGGCCAATTCGCGCGACAGCTTGCGGGTTTCCAGGAGCCGCGCCGCGAGCGTGTCGTAAGCCCCAGCGGCGCTGCGCTGAACCGAATCCCGAGCCATTGCGTGTCCTCTTCGGCGGGTCGTTGCGAAAGCTGCCTGCCACGTCCGCCTTGAGGCGATCGGCGGAAAGCCGCCCGAGACCATACCGAAGCGTGCGAAGTGCCAAGGCACCTTTTTGTGATCGTATCAATGCGTGCAAGGTGTCGAGGGTTGCATCGCGCGGCAAATCGCCAATGCGCGCCGAAGCTTGGGCCCAGTGGCGGCAATAGTCGTCAGGAGCGCCCGCTGGCGGCGTTGCGACGGGAGCCAAAGCGACGCGGCGGGATCAGCGCAGCCGCTCGGCCTCCTCCGGCGCACTGACCGTCACGCCGAGATCGTTCACGAGGCCGTTGGCGAGCGCATAGATCCAGCCGTGGACCGAGAGGGTCTGCCCCCGCGCCCAGGCCTCGCGCACGAAGATGTCGGCGGCGACGTTCTCCACCTGGGCGATGACGTTGAGCTCGCACAGGCGATTGAGGCGGGCGCGTGGGTCGGCGATGCGATCGAGGGCCGGGCGATGGGCGCGATAAAGCTCGCGCACCGGGTGCAGCCAGTGATCGACGAGGCCACGCCGCTTGCCGTCCATCACCGCGGCCACGCCGCCGCAGCCGTAGTGACCGACCACGATGACGTGCTTCACCTTCAGCACGTCGACGGCGAACTGAAGCACGGAGAGGTAGTTGGCATCCTGGGGCGGAGCCAGGTTGGCGACGTTGCGATGCACGAACAGCTCGCCCGGATCGAGGCCGACGATCTCGTTGGCGGGCACCCGGCTGTCGGCGCAGCCGATCCACAGGTACTCGGGCGCCTGCTGGCGCTCAAGCCGCTTGAAGAAGTCGGCGTCGCTGGCGACCTTGCGCGCGGCCCAGTCGCGGTTGTTCGCCTTCAGGTGATCGAGCATGGCGCTCATCCTTCGTTCCTGGCCGCGCGCCGGCGCCGCCTCGCGCCCCAACATAACCATGAAACCCCAATCGCTGAGGCCGGAAAAGCAAGGAAAGGTGCGCCTCGCGCGCGGGCAGATGCCGTGCCATAAACCAATGGACCGGGAGGTTTTCGCAAAAGGAGCGACGCATGCGGCTTGGACTGTTGATGCGCTATGCCGGGCTCGCCGGCGGCCCGCCGATGGAGCTCATTCTGGAGGCCGAGCGCCTCGGCTATCATTCCGTGTGGTGCGGCGAGGCCTACGGCAACGACGCGGTGAGCCCCATCGCCTGGGTGCTGGCGCGCACCACCAAGATCAACGCGGGCACCGGCATCATGCAGATGTCGGCGCGCACGCCGGCCTGCGCGGCGGCCACGGCGGCGACGCTGCAGGCCATGTCGGGCAATCGCTTTCTGTTGGGCATCGGCCCCTCCGGCCCGCAGGTGATCGAGGGCTGGCACGGCACGCCCTACGGCAAGCCGCTCATTCGCACGCGCGAGTACATCGAGATCGTGCGCAAGGTGTTCGCGCGTGAGGCGCCGCTGGAGCACAAGGGCGAGCATTACCAGATCCCCTACGCGGGGCCGGATGCCACGGGACTCGGCAAGCCGCTCAAGAGCACCATGCACCCCGACCCGAGCCTCAAGATCTATACGGCCTCGTTCTCGCCGGCCGGCCTGCGCGTGGCGGGCGAGCTGGCGGACGGCGTGCAGCCGATCTACATGAGCCCGGAGCGCACGGGCCTCGTGGTGGAGCATGTCGAGGAGGGCATCGCCGCCGCCGGGAGGGCCAAGACGCTCGCCGACATCGACATCGCGCCCTTCGTGCGCGTTGCCATGGGGCACGACCTGCAGGCCTGCCGCGATGCGCTGAAACCCGAGATGGCGCTCTACATCGGCGGCATGGGCGCGCGCACCAAGAATTTCTACAACGACTACGTCAAGCGGCTGGGCTACGAGGAAGCCGCCGTGAAGATCCAGGACGCGTATCTTGCCGGGCGCAAAGGCGAGGCGGCCGCGGCGGTGCCCGATAAGCTGGTCGACGAGACGGGGCTGGTGGGTCCGCCCGAGCGCATCACGGAGCGCCTGCAGGCCTGGAAGGAGGGCGCCAAGGGCAACAGGATCGGGACCATGCTGCTGGGCGGCGCCAGCATCGACGCGCTCCGCGTCATCGCCGCGGCCGTGCTTTGACGCAAAGCTGCGAGCGCGATGGAGATGACGTTAGTTGGCGGACTTCACGCACCCATGGTTCGTCATGGCCGGGCCCGTCCCGGCCATCCAATCACGTGCCGCGCACGCCGAGCGGATGGGGCAATGGATGGCCGCAACCCTCGGCCTTCGCCAAGGGCAGGCAAGCACGGCCATGACGTATGTTGGCGTGTGGACGCAGCATGGCGGCGGCCATGTTGGGCGCTTGTTGGCCCATGTTGCGCGCATGTTGGGGGATGTTGGTCGCGACGGAGCGGGGGTCGCCGATAACCAAGATCGGACTTATCCGCGTGGGGAACCGCATGTGGCAGAGTCCCCCTCGCTCCGCCCCACAAAGGGGTCGCGCTCATGAGGCGTCATCGGCGTGAGGGCGGAGTGCAGTGCCGGGTCGGCTCAACGCAAGAGCTGGCAACGGGGCTCAGCGTCGCCGCCGGGTGGGAATCCCGGTCCCCGAGTGAGGTTGAAAGCGACGATCAGGCCATAAACCCTGCGCGGGGCGGTGAGGTGCCGCTCAAAAATAACAACGGTCGCGGTGCCCATCGCCCCGCAGCCCCTGATCTCAAGTAAAGCCTCGGGCGGAAACGCTGCGAGGATGAAGGTGTTGGATAGGATAGCCGGGCAGCGCACATGGGATCAAAGGAACGCCTGGGCCAGGTCGACCGTGGAGCTTCTCCCGACCTTGTCGAAATTCTCGGCGAGCCATTCGGCGGCCTTGGCGCGGCCGGCGTCGCGCAAACGGCACAGGAACTCCCAATCGAGGCTCAGCTTGGTCGCCACGCCGAGCTCGGCCATGCCGATGTCGTCGCGGATCGAATGGATGAGCATGCGGCTGTATTTGCCGGAATCGAGGACCTTGTCGTCGATCAGCTTGGTGACGAAGGCCACGGCGCGCATCTCGCGCATCAGCGAGGAGTTGAGGCTGATCTCGTTCATGCGGTCGAAGATCTCGGCCGCGGTCGTCGGCAGCTTGCGGCGCTCGATGGGGTTGATGTGGACGATGATCACGTCGCGGGAGCCGCGGTTGTAAATCAGGGGAAAGATCGCCGGGTTGCCCATGAAGCCGCCGTCCCAGTAGTGCTCGCCGCCGATCTCGACGGCCTGGAAGAGGTAGGGCAGGCAGGCGGAGGCGAGCACCACCTCGGCGGTGATGGCCTCGTTCTCGAACAGCTCGAGCTTGCCGGTGCGCACGTTGGTGGCCGACAGGAACAGCCGCATCGCGGACGCGCTTTTCGCCAGCCGGTCGAAGTCGACCACCTTCACCAGCACGTCCCTGAGCGGGTTGAGATTGAACGGGTTGAGCTGATAGGGCGAAAAGAGGTGCGTCATGGCCTGGAAGAAGACGTAAACCGGGGAATGCTCGGAGCGGATGCCGCCGGCCTCCAGCCACTGCTCCCACGGAAACGCGCGCAGCGTGCCGTAGAGCTGCCCGGCGCGCGCGATCTCGCGCCAGAACTCGGCGAGCTTCTCTCGCGCCCCCTCCGCCCCGCCGACCGCGGCGCCATAGGCGGCGACGACCGCGTTCATGGCCCCGGCGCTGGTGGCGCTGATGGCATCGATGGAGAGCCGGCCGTCCTCGAGCAGCTTGTCGAGCACGCCCCAGGCGAAGGCGCCGTGCGCGCCGCCGCCCTGCAGCGCCAGGTTGACGGGCTTCGTCTTGGCGGCGGCTTTCTTGGCCTTCGATGGAGATGAGGCCGTGGCGTGCCTCGGCTCACGCGTCATGGCGCCGTCCATCCGCTTCGGCGGCGCGTGGCGTGCGTGGCGTATCGCGGCTGCGCATGAGGAACGAGACCATGGCGGCAGTGTAGCGCATCTTGCGCAATGTAGGCTGGGTCAAGCGGCAGCGATGACCCAACGCAAGTCACGCATGACGATCGCGATTGCGCGTTGGGTCCGGCCAACTGACGAAGCAGCGTTGGAAAGCTTCGCTGGCACGCCAGAGGGAGCGGAGCTCGTGCAGGAGTGGGGCCGTCAGGCCGCCCGCAATGTGGCCGTTGTCCGCGGTCGCATGAATCTCATGCTGCGGAGCATGACGCCCGAGGACCGCAGCAAGGCCGAGGCGTGGTTCGACGAGCTGCCAGCGGCACAGGCGGGGCTCCTTGATTCCTCGCGCGTGGACTTCCGCTACGGAGCACTATTCTTGGCCAACATGCGACGAAACCCCATGCGCACGCCATACCCGATCGCCCCCAAGACCATCATGGCCGGGATGACAGCTAGCGCTCGTAGCACAGTCCTTCCGAAGCTCTCACCTTGCATCGCCAAATATCCGAGATGACCAAGGACCAGATAGGCGACAAAGACCACCAAGCACATCACGACACCTGCACCAAGGGCCGCGCTCGTGAGGCTGCCTCTGAGGGCTCCGATGATCATCGGAGCCACACACGCCCCCACCAGGACAATTGGCCAGAGATCCTTGGGCATTCCTCGCCTCGAATGACCGCAGGTCTGCAAATAGAAGCGCTCTGAAGCGAAGCGTTCTTATTAAGGCAGTACACGGTAACAATCGAGCGCCAAGTTTGCATTCGCCCCGGCGGCCGGGGGCTTTTTCTTTTGTCGATCTTCAGCCGCTTCTCTCTCTGCGCACCTCGCCATCGGGCAGGATCACCCACACGCTGCGGCCGAGCTTGCGAGCGAAGCGCACCGTCGACCAGGTGCCGGAGCGTAGCTGCTCGATGGGCTCGGCCGGCGC
>DATEVP010000506.1:0-2015 GCA_035258465.1 Hyphomicrobiaceae bacterium | reverse complement strand
GCAGCCCGGCACTGCTCGTCGGCGGGAAGCGGGTCGCAGCCCTTGTCGAGCACGCACTTCTCCAGCGCCTTGGTCAGCTCCGGCCGCCAGGTGCCGTCGATCTCGCCGGTGTAGAGCCGCGCCTCGGTCAGCCCGCACTGGTAGAGGCGGATCATGCGCGCGCCGCCATACCACATGGCCTTATCGTAATCGCGCAGCGCCGCCTTCGGGTCGCCCAGCGCCTGGCGGATGTGGGCGCGGGTGTCGAGGGTGTGCGGGCTCGTGGGGCTGAGCTCCAGCGACTTCTCGACGTCGGGAAGGCCGGTCGCGGCCTTGCCCCAGCGGAAATAGGCCCAGGCGCGGTTGTTGAGCGCCACCGCGAAGTCGGGCCGCAGCGAGATGGCGGCATCGTAGTCGCCAATCGCGGTGGCGTAGCGGCCCTTGAGCGAGTAGGCCAGCGCGCGCATGGCGTAGGCGAGGCTTAGATCGGCCACGCCCTGGTCGCGCTGCTCGATCAGCGCCGTGCAGCCGTCGATGCGCCGCTCGATGTCCTCGCTGAAGCAGTCGGTCGCCGGGTCGCCGCCCGAGGCGCCGGCGGGAGCGGCCGCCGCCGCAATCAGGGCCATGACTGCAATTGCACGCAAAAGCTTCATGCTGCGTTGTCCATGTCCCCGTCGCCCATCGCTTCGGTTGCGTCACCGGGCACATGGGGATTCTCGCATGCCGCCGCCCGGGAGACCAGCCGCCAATTGCCGGCTGCCTACACCCGCACCGCGCCCCGATTATGGCAGGAGATGCGAACGGTGCGAACGGGGTCAGACCCTTTGTTGAGACGGTGCCGCCGGCGGTGGCCGAGCAAAGGGTCTGACCCCATTCACCGCTACTTGAAATGCTTGGACAGCTTCAGGCCCTGGCCCTGGTAGCTCGAGGCAATGCTCTGGCCGTAAATCTTGGACGGGCGCTCCGCCAGCTCCTCATAGACCAGCCGCGCGATCGTCTGCCCATGCTCCAGCACGAACGGGATCTCCAGCGTCCGCACCTCCAGCACCGCCTTGGAGCCGCCGCCGCCCTCCGCCGCGTAGCCGAAGCCGGGATCGAAGAACCCGGCGTAGTGGGCGCGGAACTCCCCCATCATCGGATCGATGGGGATCATCTCGGCTGCATACTCCGGCGGCACCTGGATGCGCTCTTTCGAGGCGAGGATATAGAACTCGTTCGGATTGAGGATGAGGCGGCCGTCCTTGCTGGCATGGATCGGCTCCCAGAAGTCGCGCTTGTTGTGCCCGCGCTTGTCGACGTCGAGCACGTCGGCGAACTTCAGCGCCCGGTAGCCGACCAGCGCGCTGCGGCCGCTGCCTTGCAGGTCGACGCCGATGTTGAGGCCGTTGCGGATCTTGGCCTCGCCCACCGTGCCGTCGACGAGCGGGGTCTTCTTGTCGAGCTTGCGCAAGCTCGAGTCGGACAGCTCCGGGCGCCAGTAGCGTTCCTGGCTGCCGGAGCGGCGCAGGAAGCGCATCTGGTTGAGCTTGGAGCCCGTGCGCACCTTGATGCTGAACGTGCGCGGAAAGATCTCCGCGTACAGCTCGCCCTTGTACTTGGCATCGACCCAGTCGAACGCCTCGCCGCGATCGGTGATCAGCCGCGTGAAGACATCGATCCGTCCCGTCGAGCTCTTCGGATTGGCAATGGCCGAGATGCTGGGTGGCAGGTCCAGCGTCTCCTGCAGCTTGACGACGTAGACGCAGCCATGTTCGAGCACGGCGCCAGCGTCCAGGCTGAACTCGTGCTGCTTGAGGTCTTCGAGCTGCTCCAGGACCGTGTGCCTTTTGCCGGGCAGGAAGCTCGAGCGCACCCGCCAGGCCTTGCGCCCGAGCCGCAGGTCGATGCTCGCGGGCTGGATCTGCTCCGGCAATATACCCTCGGGCGCATCGATCTTCTTGCGGTCGCGCAACGCCTCGATCTGCTGGGACGGCAGCAGCCCCGGCCTGCCGCTCACTTCGATGCGCGGGAGACCATCGCCGTCGCTGCCCGGTTGA
>DATEVP010000505.1:0-5885 GCA_035258465.1 Hyphomicrobiaceae bacterium | reverse complement strand
GGCGGGGCGCGTAGGCCCGCCATTCCGAGGGGTTGTACGGCTCCCACGCGCCGTTGAGCTTGCGCGGCAGGCGAAGCTCGTCGGCCATGGTCCACGACGTCTCGGCCGCGCTGGCGCAGATCCCGCGCCCGCGGAAGGCCGCGCGATGGGCATCGACGAACGTCCAGTGATGCTGGCGCGCGCTCTCGCGCATGATGTTGTTGAGGCGCTCGGCCGCCACGCCACCCTCGCGTGCCTTGGCCTCGCTCAGCGCGAAGTCCGGCAGAATGGTCATGCCGGCGCGTCCGTCCGGGCAAACGACCTGGCCGTCCCCCTGAACCGCCATCGGCGGATAGCCCGTGAGGATCACGCGATCGGCCTCTGCCCACGGCACGTGCAGGATATTGTGCACGGCCCGGTTGACGGCCTTCAGGCGGTCGTCGAGCAGATCGAGCAGGGCCGCCGCTTCGGTGAAGCCATAAACGTGGCCGAACCAGCCGCCGAGGCTGCGTAGCATCGAGCTGTCGTCCAGCACCGCATTGGCGACCAGGCGAGCAAAGCCGATGTCGTTGCCTCCGATCGACAGCAGCAGCAGGTCGATCTTGCGCGCCTTGTCCGCATCGCATTTGCGCAGCACGAGACCGCCCTTCAGCTCGGGGATCTTCTCCTGCATGTGATAGGCCTCGGGCAGATCGTACTCCCGCGCCTCGCGGCGCCCGCACTGCGCCTCGGCAACGGCGGAGATTTGCGACAGCGCCGGCGGGTTCGGCACCCACTCGTGGCCCTTGTAGCGCAGGAACAGGCCGTAGACGGTCTCCGCGCCCGAACAGGCGACGCCGACGAACGTCACCGCGCGATGCGGGTCCTCCACGGCCAGCTGCAGGGCGACCCTCAGCTGATGCGAGTAGAGCGAGCGATGGCAGGCCTGGTCCTGCCAGCGCGCATTCTCGTCGATGAATTTCTTCTCGCCGATCTTGTGCCAGTCACCGATCCGGGCCGGGTAGCCGGCGAGCTTGGCGTCATAGTCGGCCGTTCGGTCGGGCGAGAAGCGCACCGGCACGTCCGGGTTGCCGTCTCCCGAGGCGAAGCTGTCGCCCATGCCGACGACGAGAAGGTCGCTCACGCGCGCTGCGGCCTCGGCCACCTGCCGGCCGCCGATCTCGACGCTGACCCACACGCCAGTGGGATAGGGCACCTCGAGCTGCACCGGCGTGTCGCAGGGCAGAATGACCGCCTTGCCGCGCGGGCCGCGGCCTTGCGGCGACGTGAGCCAGGTGCAGTCGACCGTCTGCGCGTCGTCCAGGTCGACGAGCTTGGCGAGAATCTTGTGGCTGCGAGGATTGGTGTAATCGGCGCGCTCGCGGCAGGTGTAGCGGTTGCCGACGGGGTCCCAGCAAATCTTCGCGAACATGGTGGCCCCCCAGCCGTCGGGGTGGCGCTCCGCCAGCACGCGCTCGGCGGAGAGCACAGCGCTGCCGCGCTCGGCATCCGACAGGCTTGCCCAGGTCGCCCGGTGCACCTCCGTATCCGCCGAATCGAGGAAGAACCGGAATGGGTTCTCCACCTGCCACACGATGCGAGGCTCGGCCGCCTCCGCCGCCGCGGAAAGCGCCGCCGTCAGGAGAAGCACGAGGCAGACGCGCCATCCCGCCTTCGCCGGCATCAACAAGCTCCCTCTTAGATGCATCGCACCTCAGATACGCCCCAGCCAATGTCCGACAGCAATCTTCGCTAAGCGGGTGATCGGCGCAATCCCCGTCTCTTGACGCAGCGGATTGCCGCGCTGCCGTTCCAGGGCGCGCAGATAGGGCTCGACCAAGGCCAAAGGAAGGAAAGCCACGCGCAGGTTTCGGGGTAAACGCGCCACATGTTGCCGGCCAGCAACGAGGCTGCCACGGGCGTCGGCACGGAGGCCAGCCAACAGGCTCGCGATCCTTTCCCCGCCGTCACCCCGCAGCAGTTCCTCGGCCGCGATCCCCGCAGCAGCCAGTCGCGTCTGCGGTAGGGCCAGGCGGCCACGCGACAGTGCGCCGGGCAAGTGCAACAGGAGGCGGGCGAGACCGTAGGCGTGACCTGCTGCGGCCGCGGCTGCGTCCAGGAGCGGCTGCGGCCCTTGCGCGAGCACACGCCCGGATAACGCAAACAGCGCTCCCTCGCTTTTCCACAGATAACTGCGCAGCGCTGCGTCATCGGCCATCGCATCGGCACGCAGGTCGCTTGCACGCGCCTCCATCACTTCATGCAATAGGGCTCGCGGAAGCGCATGAGAGACCATGGCAGCGCGCAGCGCGTCCGCCACCGGATTGCCGGTGCGCTCGCCCTGCGGAAGCTCCAGGGCATCGCGCCACCACTGCAGGCGGATCTCCCCCATCGCCGGCTCCCGCCGCACCAGCCGCGGCACGTTGGCGAGCTCGGCCGAGAATGCGGCGAGCGCCAGCAAGCCGGTGCGTGCGGAGGCCGGGGCGAGCAGAGCGGCAAGGTAGCGGTCGGGCTCCCCGGAGCGGGCCGATGCCGCCAGCACCTGCGTGGCATCCGCCGTCACGCTGCCGGCGTCCGGGGCCACGTCAGTAGAGATGCGCGGCCGCCACCATGCCGATCGTCACGGGCAGCGCGATGACCAGATTGAGCCTGGCGAACATGATCACCCGCGCGCGTGCCTGCGCCTTGGCCTTGGCATCGCCGGGCCTGAGGCCAAGGACGACCTGCATGTTGGGCCAGATATACATGTGCACGAACATCCACATGACCAGCGCACCCAGCACGCCCGACCAGAGCAGCAGCGCACGCGAGGGCGGCACGAAAACGGCGGTGCCATAGACGAGCGTCGGCAGCGCGTATCCCATCGTGAAAACGAGAATCGCGCCGGCAATGACGGTCAGTGTGGAGGCGTGCCGCAACCACCATGCCACATTGGGAACGATCGCCTTGTGCAAAGTGCCGCGCGCCTGCTCGTCCGCCGCCTGCAGGGCCACCAGCTGCACGAAATTGATGAAAAAGACGAGGCCGATCCAGACCATGGCGGCCAGCACATGGACGAAGCGGATCAGGAAGGAAAAGAAGCCCAACGGGTCGGCAGCACCGGAAGTCGCCAGCGCGACGCCGACCAGGATCGCGGCAATGACGAGCCCGGCAACGAGGCTCGCTTGCGGAGTGCCGATGATGCGCTGCATGTCCCCCTCCTCAGTCCACCGCGATCAAGGCCGCCGCGACCGGCCGGCCCTCGGCCAGCAGCACGTTGTAGGTGCGGCACGCCGCGCCGGTGTCCATCGCCTCGAGCGCAATCCCCGCTTCCACGAAGGCGCCACGCACCGCGCCGGCCGGCATCTGCTGACTTGAACCAGTGCCCAGCAGCAGCAGACCCACGGTGCCCTTCTCGGCGAGCACCGGCGCGAGCGCCGCCGCGTCCACATCGCTCGCCTGCTCCGGCGGCCACGCATAGATGCCGCTCGGGAGGCACAGAATGGAACCGCGATGGCTCATCTCCGCGAAGCGAAAGCCGCCGTTGCCATAAGCATCGATCGGTGCCCGCCTGGGATAGCGCGCGGTCGCCGCCGTCATTTATAGGCCACGTTCTCCCGCCGCGCCTTGGCGGCCGCGGCCGCCTTCGTCGGCTTCGGCGCGGTGCCCACCCATTCGCGCTTGACGCCGAGATAGCCGAGCAGCGGTGCGGCGATGAAAACCGACGAGTATGTGCCCACCACGACGCCGAACAGCATGGCGAAGTTGAAGTTGCGGATGACCTCGCCGCCGAAGACGTACAGCGCCACCAGCACGACGATGGCCGTGCAGCCCGTCAGGATCGTGCGCGACAGCGTCTCGTTGATCGACAGGTTCAGGAGCTCGTTGAGGTCCATGCGCTTGTACTTGCGCAGGTTCTCGCGAATACGGTCCGACACCACCACGGTGTCGTTCACCGAGTAGCCGAGAATTGTGAGGAGTGCCGCCACGGTCGAGAGATCGAACTCCATCTGCAGCAGCGAGAAGATGCCGATCGTCAGCAGCACGTCGTGGGTCAGGGCGACGATGGCGCCCAGCGCGAACTGCCATTCGAACCGGAACCAGACGTAGGCGACGATCGCCAGCAGCCCTGCCGCGACCGCAATGAAGCCGGTCATCCGCAGCTCGCTCGATACCGCCGGCCCGACGATCTCCACGCGCCTTTGCGTGTACTGGCCGGCGAGCGCGTCGGTCACCTTCTTGAGCGCAACCTGCTGCTCGCCTTCACCGCCCGGCTGCTGCTCGACGCGGATCAGGACGTCGCTCGGCGTGCCGAAGCTCTGGATCTGCACGGCGCCGAGACCGAGCTTGCCGAGCTTCTCGCGCAAAGCGCCGACATCCGCCGGACCGGAATTCGACTGCACCTCGATCATCGATCCGCCCTTGAAATCGACGCCGTAGTTCAAGCCGCGCACGCCAAACAGCGCCAGCGACAGGGCCATCGCGACAATCGACAAAGTGAAGCAAAGACCTTTGTAGCGCATGAACGGCAGACGCGTGTCATGCGGGAAGAAGTCGAAGCCTTTGAAATTGGGAAGCAGCTTCATGATCGATGCCTTGTCGTAGCCTGGCCCTACACCGGCACTTCAATGATGCGGCGCGTCCGCCGCGTCGAATTGAGCCAGTAGAAGATGATAAGCCGCACAACGGTCACGGACGCGAATATGGACGTGCAGATGCCGATAGTGAGCGTGACCGCAAAGCCGCGGATCGGCCCGGAGCCCAGCCAGAACATGACCATCGCGCAGGCCAGCGTGGTGAGCTGGGAGTCGGCGATGGTGATGAAGGCGCGCGTGAAGCCGGCGTCGATCGCCGAGATCGGCGTCTTGCCGGCGCGCAGCTCCTCGCGGATGCGCTCGTAGATCAGGACGTTGGCGTCGACCGCCATGGCGATGCCGAGCACCAGCCCGGCGATGCCTGGCAGCGTGAGCGCCGATCCGGCCAGGCCCATCAAGGCGACCGTCAGGAGGCCGTGCACCGTCAGCCCCACACAGGCGAAAAGCCCGAACGTGCCGTAGGCCATGACGGTCAGAGCGATGGTGGCGACGCCGCCGATGATGCCGGCGAGCTTCCCGGCCTCGATCGAGTCGGCGCCGAGCGACGGTCCGACGGTGCGCTCCTCGACGATGGTGAGCTTGGCCGGCAGCGCGCCGGATCTCAGCTGGATGGCCAGCTGGTTGGCGGATTCGACCGAGAAATTGCCGCTGATCTGGCCCGACCCGCCCAGGATCGGCTCGCGGATCACCGGCGCCGAGATCACCTGGTCGTCCAGCAGGATGGCGAATGGACGGTTGACGTTGTCCTTGGTGAAGGTGCCGAACTTGCGCGCGCCGGAATTGTTGAAGGTGAAGGAGATGATCGGCTCGTTGGTGCGCTGATCGAAGGCCGGCTGCGCCGTCTTGAGCTCGTCGCCGCGCACGACCGGCGTCTCGCGCAGGAGCTGCGGCTCCTCCTCTCCGGCCTTACCCGGGTAGACCTTGTAGCCCGGCGGCACGCGCGTCGTGCGCGCCTCCTCGGCGCTCATCGTCTGGTGCACCTCGTGGAAGCTCATCCGCGCCGTCTTGCCGATCAGCTCCTTGAGCTGCGCGGTGTCCTGCAGGCCTGGAACCTGAACGAGAATCCTTGAGCTGCCCTGGCGGATGATCGTCGGCTCCGTCGTGCCCATGGCGTCGACGCGGCGGCGCACGGTCTCGATGGCGGCGCCGATGGCGTCGGAGATGCGGTTCTGCAGGCCCGCCTCGGTCGGCGTGATGGTGATCACGCCGCCCTCGCCCTTGGTCACCTGCACGTCACTGACCGTGGTGCCGAGAATGAGGTTGCCCGACTGCTGCACGAGACCGCGCAGCTCCTTCAGCGCCGCGTCGCCGTCCTCGGCCTTGGCGAGCCGGCCCTGCACGGTATTGTTGACG